>JAPTUI010000219.1 GCA_028067895.1 Pseudomonadota bacterium
TACTACTCGGTCAAGGAAGCGGTCTTTCCGTTCGTGAAATTCCCCGAGGCCGATCCGATCCTCGGTCCGGAGATGAAGTCCACCGGCGAGGTGATGGGTACGGGACGGACCTTCGGGGAGGCCTACGCCAAGGCGCAGAGCGCCTCGGGTGTCACGCTGCCGCGTCGCGGGGTGTGCTTCATCAGCGTGCGTGACCGGGACAAGGCCGGCGCGGTGCAGCTCGGGCGGCGGCTGATCGAGCGAGGCTTCTCGCTGGTGGCCACCGAGGGAACGGCCCGGGCGCTGAGTGCCGCGGGGCTCGAGTGCCGGCGCGTCAACAAGGTGCGCGAGGGCCGCCCGCACATCGTCGACATGATCAAGAACGACGAGATCGATCTCATCGTCAATACGACCGAGGGCAAGCTCGCGATCCTCGAGTCCAATTCGATCCGCCGCGAGGCGGTGCACCGGCGCGTGACGTATTACACGACCCTCGCGGCCGGACTGGCCACGTGCGAGGCACTCGACCATCTTGATGAGGTCGAGGTCAATCGCCTGCAGGACCTGCATCAGGGAGCGCTGAGCGCATGAAACGTACCCCCATGACACTGCGCGGTGCCGAGGCGCTGCGTGCGGAGCTGAAGCGCCTGAAGAGCGAGGCGCGTCCGGCGGTCATCAAGGCGATCGCCGAGGCGCGCAGTCACGGTGATCTGTCGGAGAACGCCGAGTATCACGCCGCGCGCGAGCAGCAGGGCTTCATCGAGGGGCGGATCCGCGAGATCGAGGCGAAGCTCTCGACCGCCGAGGTCATCGACCCCAGCACGCTGCCGAAGAACGGCAAAGTGGTGTTCGGCTCGGTGGTCGAACTAGAGGACGAGGAGGGCAACCGCCTCGTGTATCAGATCGTCGGGGAAGACGAGGCGGACATCGGCGCAGGTCTCATCTCGGTCACCTCGCCGATCGCGCGGGCGATGGTCGGGAAGTCCGAGGGCGACGTGGTGGATGTGACGGCCCCGGGCGGGATGCGTTCCCTCGAGATCGTCGAGGTCCGGCTCGCCTGAGGGCTATTCGCCCGGAATGACGATGCGCGGCACGTCGCGCCGCGGCCGATAGAGCGCTGCGACGTTGCCGATGCGCTGGATCAGCGCACTGCCGGTGCGCTCGGCGAGCTGTGTGAACAGCACATCGCGCGCGTCGCGGTCGCCGCCCGGCGCCTTGACCTTGATCAGCTCGTGGTCCGTGAGCGCCCGGTCGGTCTCGAGGGCCACGGCCTCGGTCAGGCCGGCATGACCCAGGAGAATGATGGGTTTGAGCGCGTGCGCCAGGCCGCGCAGGTGCCGGCGTTGCCGCTCGGTGAGATTCGGTGCAGGGGACATTCGGCGAATTGTACAGACTCACATGGCGAAGCGGTCCAAAAGCAGTGGTCGGTGGTTACAGGAGCATTTCTCCGATCCGTACGTGAAGCGGGCACAGGCCGAAGGCTGGCGTTCGCGCGCGGTCTTCAAGCTCGAAGAGGTCGATAAGAGCGAGAAAATGATTCGATCGGGCGCCATCTGCCTCGATCTCGGGGCAGCGCCTGGCGCCTGGAGCCAATATCTTCGCCGCCGCCTGGGGCGCAGCGGCCGAGTGGTGGCGACGGACATCCTGCCCATCGATCCGCTCGAGGGCGTGGAGTTCGTGCAGGGCGATTTCCGCGAAAGCGACGTCTTCGAGCGTATCCTATCCCTGGTGCCCGAGCGCGAGGTCGATTGGGTGCTCTCGGACATGGCGCCGTCCATGAGCGGCATCGACTCCGTTGATCAGCCCCGCTCGATGTATCTGGCCGAGCTCGCGCTCGATATGGCCGGCCGGGTCTTGAAGAGCGGCGGTGGCGCCCTGATCAAGGTGTTTCAGGGTGCGGGTTTCGATGCGCTGGTGCGCGAGGCTCGCGGCCGGTTCGGCAAGGTCCGACTGGTCAAGCCCTCGGCCTCGCGTGCGCGCAGCGCCGAGATGTATCTGCTGGCGAAGGACTTCCGCTTGGTGTAGCGTGCTGAACTGATGAACGATCTGACCAAGAACATCATTCTCTGGGCGATCATCGTGGTGATCCTGCTGGCGGTGTTCAGCCGCTACATGCCGAACACCAATGCGCCGCAGCCCCTGACCTACTCGACGTTCCTGAAGGATGTCGAGACCAACCAGGTCTCCTCGGTGACCTTCCAGGGCACCATGCTCTACGGGGTCTTGAAGGACCACAAGCAGTTCAAGACCTACAACCCCGAGACCGACTATACGGCACTGATCGGGGCGCTCGAGCAGCACAGCGTCGACATCTCCGGCAAGCCGCCGAAGGGCGAGGGGATCCTCGAGCAGATTCTGATCCAGCTGCTGCCGGTGTTGCTGCTGATCGTGGTGTTCGCCTACATGATCAGGCAGATGCAGGGCGCCTCCGGCGGACGCGGCGCGATGTCCTTCGGCAAGAGCCGCGCCCGACTGCTCGGGGAGGACCAGGTCAGTGTCACCTTCGCGGATGTGGCCGGAGTCGATGAGGCCAAGCAGGAAGTCGGGGAGATCGTCGATTTCCTGAAGGACCCGGGCAAATTCCAGAAGCTCGGCGGCAAGATCCCCAAGGGCGTGCTGATGGTCGGCTCCCCGGGAACCGGCAAAACGCTGCTCGCGCGCGCCATCGCGGGCGAGGCCAAGGTGCCGTTCTTCACCATTTCGGGGTCGGACTTCGTCGAGATGTTCGTCGGCGTCGGCGCCTCGCGCGTGCGCGACATGTTCGAGCAGGCCAAGAAGCACGCCCCGTGCATTATCTTCATCGACGAGATCGATGCGGTCGGCCGCCACCGCGGCGCCGGCCTCGGCGGCGGTCACGACGAGCGCGAGCAAACGCTCAATCAGCTGCTCGTCGAAATGGACGGCTTCGAGGGCAACGAGGGTATCATCGTCATCGCCGCGACCAACCGTCCGGATGTGCTAGACCCGGCGCTGCTGCGTCCGGGCCGCTTCGACCGGCAGGTCGTGGTGCCGCTGCCGGATGTGCGCGGCCGCGAGCAGATCCTGCGCGTGCACATGCGCCGCGTGCCGCTGGGCGATGACGTCAAGCCGGCGCTCATCGCGCGCGGCACGCCGGGGTTCTCGGGCGCGGATCTGGCCAACCTCGTCAACGAGGCGGCGCTGTTCGCCGCGCGCGCCAACAAGCGCATCGTCGGCATGG
>JAPTUI010000336.1 GCA_028067895.1 Pseudomonadota bacterium
GGCCTCGGGATCGCGGTCGAGCGCAAGCACGCGGCCTTCTCGACCCAGGGCCTGGAGTAAGAGTGCTGTATGACCGCCTCGCCCGAACGTCGCATCGACATAGTAGCCGTCCGCCTCGGGAGCCAACGCCGCGATCGCCTCGGTGGCCAGCACCGCAATGTGCTCAACCACGTTCAAAGCGGCCGCGAACGACCCCCCGCAGTGCTCTACTCATGGGCCGTGCCCAGCTCTCGAACCTCGAATAACCCACGCGCCCGCCCCGCACCACGGTCCGCGCCCCCGGCCGTTCCGACCCCAGGATCTGCGCCGCTGCCGCGTGCCGCGCCGATCCGATTGCTCGCCACTCCACCACCGGTGCGCATCCCTTCCCCCGCATCCCGCCCGCCGACACCGCCCGCGCGGCGCCTCACAGCGACAGCGAGTCGAGCTCCGAGGGCAGATCCGTGGCGGCCTCTTCCGTCTTCAGCCACTCATCGAGCCGCTCGCCCCAGCGCGACTCGTTCCACAACTCGAACCGGTTGCCCTGCCCGATCAGCATCCCGATGCGCTCGAGGCCGGCGAACTCGCGCAGCTCCGGCGGCAACAGGATCCGTCCATGCCCGTCGAGCTCCAGATCGGTCGCATGGCCGACCATCAGCCGCTGCAGGCGTCGGGCCTGCGCATGCAGGGTCGGCAAGCTCATCAGCTTCGACTCGATCAGATCCCATTCGGGCAGTGGATAAATCAACAGGCAGCGGTCCCGGTCCACGGTGACCACCAGTTTTCCCTGGGCGCGTTCGGTGATCTGCTCCCGATAACGGGTGGGCATGACCATCCGGCCTTTGTCGTCCAGGGTGATTTTTGTGGCGCCGCGAAACATGGACTCCGAGCGAGGACTTAACCCATCCTCTCCCACTCTGTCCCACTTCGTACCACTATAGGAATCGCGGGTGCGCTATGTCAATTGAATTAGCGAGAAAACGTCACATCCGCGTTGAGTTATGTCGAAACCCCGGCGCGCGCCAACACGCCGTTTTTTATCATAAGTCTTTCTAATCAGAAGGTTGTGATGGGAAGTTTATCCAGTGGATTAGCTGTGCGCCGCATCGTGGACGGGATGCGTTGGGCGGTGTTTGATCCACTGACGCCACCGCCGGGGGGTGCCGCGCGGCACCAACCCCAGCCCCCGCCGAGCGTCGTCACTTCGACGGCAGGATCTTGATCTGTCCCCCCTGCAGCCGCGCCCAGATGAGCGTACGGTGCACGCGGCCGTCGCGATCGATCCGCAGCCGGCCCGTCAGTCCGTTCAGCGTCAGTTCACTCGGCGGCACGCCGTGCACGAACAGCGCCACCGCGAGGCGGTAGGCGTCGAAGCCGAAGGCGAACAGGCGTCCTCGATCCGGCCCGCCCGCCGGCCAGGCGCGCGCGCTCACCGCACGCACCGCGTTGGCGAGCGGATCGCCCAACATCCACGGCATGTCGAGGAAGCGCAGCCCGTCAAGGTCCTGGTTCGCGATCGGATTCGGCGCGAACGCATCGGAGGTCGAATAGGTCGGCACGCCGTTGGCGTAGTAAAAGCGCAGTTGCGGCTCGAGCATCCGCTCGGTGGCGGCCGGCGCCGGCGCGAAGATGAACTGCAAATCCGCACGGCGTCGCGGCACGAAGGCGAGCGGCACACCGAGCACCTGCTCGAGGCGCCGCAGACGCTCGCGACTCTGGCGGATCAGCAGCACGCGCTCGATCGGCCCGGTGTAATCGCTCGCCGTCGGATCGATGCGGGTCGTGGCGAGCAATTCGCCGCCGCCGGCGGCAAAGCGGTGCGAGAAGGCCGCCAGGACGCGCGTACCCCAGGAATTGTCCGGCACGATCGCGATGCCGAGACGGTGTCCGTCGGCGAGCACTCGCTTCGCCACCAGGCGTGCCTCGGCCGTCGGCGAGAGGGCGAACTGGAAGAACTGTGGCGGTGCGCGCACGCCGCTCGGCAGGAAGTTCAGCGCCAGAATCGGCGGCCGCGGCTCCGCGGCCGCCGTCGCCGCCGCGACATTCGCCCGCAGCAACGGCCCGACGATCACGTTGGCGCCCGCGTGCGCGGCGCGCTCGATCAGCGTGGCGATCGGTGTGCCGTTGGCCGTGTCGTAGATGCGCACCTGCGGCCGCTGCTTCGGGGGCAGCTGGTAGTACGCGGTGAGAAATCCGTCGCGCACGCTGCTCGCCGCGACACCGAGCGGCCCGGTCTGCGGCAGTAGCAGCGCAATGCGCGTCTTCGCCAGTGCGCGCACCGGCGGGGCGAACTGCACCGGACGGCGTGGGCCGCCGCGATGCGTGGCCGGGGCGCGCGCCGCGCGCTGCGGCGGGGCGGCGGCCGGAGGCGTCGCGGCACAACCGCCGAGCAGTGCGGCGGCCGCGCCGACTGCGGCCAGCAGGATCGATCGCTGCATGGAGAACCCTTTCACTGTCGGTCCTTTTCGGGCCAAGATGATGCCCGCCGATCCGGCGCGCAGGAGTCATTATAGTGGTCAAGGTGCAGGGGCGGTTGCAGGTCGTGGCGACGCCGATCGGCAACCTCGGCGATCTCAGCGAACGCACCCGTGCCGCGCTCGAGCATGCCGATGCGATCGTGGCCGAAGACACGCGCCACACCCTCGCGCTGCTCGGAGCGCTCGGCATCTCCCGCCCGCTGCTGTCGCTGCACTCGCACAACGAGACGCAGCGGGTGCCCCAGGTGCTCTCGCGGCTCGCCGCCGGTGAGCAGCTGGCGCTGGTCAGCGATGCCGGCACGCCGCTGCTGTCGGATCCGGGCTACGAGCTGGTGTCGGCCGCCGCCGCCGCAGGCATCCCGGTCGAGGCGATCCCCGGCCCCTCGGCGATCACCACGGCGCTCGCCTGCGCCGGACTGCCGGTGAGCCGCTTCTGCTTCGAAGGCTTCCTGCCGGCGCGCGAGCGGGAGCGGCGCACGGCCCTCGAGCGTCTCGCCGCCGAGCCGCGCACACTGGTGTTCTTCGAGGCGCCGCACCGGATCGCGGATATGTTGGCGGACCTCGCCGCCGCTTTCGGCCCCGAGCGGCGGGCCGCGGTGGCCCGGGAATTGACCAAGGCCCACGAGACGCTCTACCGCGGAACGCTCGGCGAGTTGGCGCAGCGCGCGGCCGAGGAGGAGAACTTCCGCCGCGGCGAGCTGACGGTAGTGGTCCAGGGTGCC
>JAPTUI010000049.1 GCA_028067895.1 Pseudomonadota bacterium
ATCGCGCAGGTCCTTCTCGAGCCTCTTGTCGGCCAGGACTTCCTCGAGTCGGCTCCAGGCGGCTTTCCCGCGCTTGGTACCCGGGTGGGGTCGGCGCTTGTCTACCCGATCGAGCATCCGATCGTAATCGGTGCTGTCCTCGGTGCTTCCGCCCAGGAATTCCTCGTCGAGATCGAAGCTCTCGGTGTCTCGTTCCGACATCTAGCGGCGCAAATCCTGAGTTAAATCAAAGGGGTATTGCAATTTCGGCATGGAGCAAGTCAGCGCACTATAATGAAATCCTGTCCAGGAGCAAGAGCCCTTAAGGGCTACGGCGTCCGGTCGCGCACCGTGACCGGTGCCCCCCGCCCCAGACCGAGGCCCTCGGCTGCGCTCTGCTCGGCGCGCGCGATCTCGACCACCCCGAACGAGTTCACGAGCGCCAGGTAGTCCCCAGGCCGGCTCTCCCCATAGGTGCGCAGCAGCGGAAACGCGTGCGACCCGGCGTGCACCCGCGGCAGCCGGAAGCGCTCGATCAGCGCCGCATCGATATTGGTGATGAGGTTGCCGAAGTGATCAATGGTGATCACCACGCCGCTGACGCTGCCCGCCTCGCACACCGGCTCATCGACCCAGGCCGGAACCAGCGTGTCCGGCCGGCTCGCCTCCCCGAGCGCCTCGAGCGCGCAGCGGCCCGCAGCGAGCTCCGCGGCCACGGGGGCGAAGATGTCCCGCCCGTGGAACGTGGCGCTCGCCCGCGCGATCCCGAGCCGGGCGAGCCCGGCGGGGCGCAGCCGCACCAGCTCGGCGTGCGGGTGGCGGGCCGCGAGCGGCGCCAGCAACCCGTTGTCCGGGGCGAGAAAGAGGTGACCGGCGGCACTCATCGCCACGATGTCGCGCGCGGTGCCGACCCCGGGGTCCACCACCGCGACGTGCACGGTGCCGGGCGGGAAGTAGGCGAAGGCACGGGTCAGCCAGAAACCGGCCTCCGCCGGCCAGTGCACCAGGATCTCGTGCGTCAGATCGATCAGGCGCGCCTCGGGGAACCGGCCGAGGATGCGGCCCTTCATGACCCCGACGAACGGCCCCTGATGGCCGAAATCCGTCGTGATGGTGATGACCCCGCTCGGGCGCAGCGGCGCGGCACTCATCGGGCTGCGGCGCCCGGCTCGCCCGCCGCGCAGCTGCGGCAGCGGTCGGTGTATGGCACCGCCTCGAGCCGGCCGGGCTCGATCGGACCGCCGCACACTTCGCAACGCTCGTAGCGGCCCTCCTCGAGGCGGCGCAGTGCCGCGCCGATCTGTTTGAGTTCTCCGCGGGCCGTCTCGCTGATCGCGCTGAGCACCTCGTCGCTCTCGCGCTGGGTCACCTGCTCGGCGAAGTCGGCGCTCAGCGGATCGCTCTCATGGCGCAGATCGGCGCTCGCCCGGTTCGCCCGTCCCTGCAGCTCCTCGCGCCGGCGCAGCAGCCGCTCCCGTACAATTTCTGTGTCCACCGCAGCCTCCGCCCCTGGCGGACTCACCCGCCGAACGGGGCCGCCCGCAGTTGACCGCCACGCCCGCGCCTGCGGAAAATACCTAGCGCGCACAATGGCTTGAAGGCAACATACTGTCGCAGGTGAGCCATCCGTGTCCATTATGGTTTTTACCGCACGGGGCGCCGCTCACCACCCGCTGCCGAACTACGGGGAACGCTCGATGGAAAATGCCCGCGACCTGCAGCCGACCGTGTTCGTCGTCGATGACGATGAGGCGGTGCGCGCCTCACTGCGGCTGTTGCTCAAGTCAGTCGGCGTGCCGGCAACGGTCTACTGCAGCGCCCAGGAGTTCCTCGGCCACTACGATGCGCACCAGCCCGGCTGCGTGATCCTCGATGTGCGCATGCCGGGCATGAGCGGCCTGGAGCTGCAGCAGCTGCTGAACCTGCGCGGGGCAACCATTCCGGTCATCTTCATCACCGGCCACGGCGACATCCCGATGGCGGTCGAGGCGATGCAGCACGGCGCGTTCGATTTCCTGCAGAAGCCGTTCCGCGACCAGGACCTGCTCGATCGGGTGCAGCGCGCGCTCGAGAAGGATCAGCGCACGCGGCTCGAACTGAAGGAGCAGGACCGCATCCGCGACCGCCTCGACGTCCTCACCCCGCGCGAGCGCGAGGTGCTCAGCCTGATCACCCGCGGCAAGCCGAACAAGGTGGTCGCCGCCGACCTCGGGGTCAGTCAGCGCACGGTGGAGATCCACCGCGCACGGGTCATGGAAAAGATGGGCGCCTCGTCCTTCGCCCAGCTCGTGCGCATGGTGCTCGACACCGAGACGCAGTAGGCCGGCGCTGCGCTCAGGTGCCGGTGCGCCGCTCGGCCGCGGCGCGCTGCGGCGCATCGAGCGGGGCGGCCTGCACCCCGATCAGCTGCGGAATGCCGTTGGCGCGCGCGGCCATGCGCCGCACGCGCGCCCAATCCACCGCCACGGCCGCCCCGCCGAGCGCCTGGTGGATGACGCGCGAGATCACGGCGAAATTCGGCTTGGCCGGCTTGTCCTGACTGTGCAGCGGCGGATGGATCGACAGATACAGCCGCCCGTCCTGCAGCGTCGCGAGAATCGGATCGTTGACGATGGTGACCTTCGTGCCGACCGGCACGACCGGGAAGAGCGCCGCGATGTCCTCCGGATACAGCCGCACGCAGCCGTGCGTCACCGCCATGCCGATCGCCATCGGATTGTTGGTGCCGTGGATGTAGATCTCCCCGCCGCTCATCGTCGTCTGCAACGCCCATTCGCCCATGGGGTTGTTCGGACCGGCCGGCCACACGTGCGGAATCGGATCGCCCGCCTTGGCATGCGCCCTGAGGATCGAGGGGGTCGGGATCCACACCGGATGCGGCACCTTGCGCACGATCCGGGTCTCTCCGGTGGGCGTGTCCCAGCCCTTCTCCCCGGGACTCACCGGATAGGTGATCACCACCGGCCGGTCGTGCCCGGCGCGGCGCGGGAAGTAGAAGAGCCGGTGCGCGGCGAGATTGACGACGATGCCCTCGTGCGCCACCGGCGGAATGATGTAGCGACCCGGGATCACCACGCGCGTGCCCTCACCCGGCAGCCACATGTCCACGTGCGGGTTGGCCGCCTGGATCTCCCAGTAGCCGACGCTGTACTTGCGCGCGATGGCGAGCAACGTGTCGGCGGCCTTCGAAT
>JAPTUI010000293.1 GCA_028067895.1 Pseudomonadota bacterium
CCGGACCTGGTGTTTGCCATGCAGGATCTTTCCAAACTTGGGCCGCTGTTAAGCAAGTCGCCGGGATCCCTGCGGCCCGTGGATGAAAAAGCGATTCACCTGCGGCTGCCGCCCAATTATTTTGAAGGCCAGACGCTGTTAAATGTCCTGCGGAATCTACTGGCCAATCCGCCGGCGTAACCGACTGCAAAAGGAGCCATCATGGTTGTCACTGTTCAAATCGACGCGCAGCATCGTCTGGGCCTGTATGGCTCGGCGGATCGACATCTTAAAACATTGCGCGAGCTATTGGGCGTTACCCTGATTGCCCGCGATGATCAAATAAAAATCAGCGGCGAACCGGGGGCGGTGGAACATTGTGTGGCCGCATTGCATCAGATGCGACGATTGTTAAAAGAACATCGGTCACTGAATCAGGAGCATATTGCCTCGGCCATTCGCCTTGGTGCGCCGGAAGGTCATGGGCATCATCCACCACTGCTGGATGTCGCCGTCAGTGGTCGCAGCGTTGAACCCCGAACCGCCGGCCAGAGGCATTATGTCAATGCCATGCTGGAACAGGATCTGGTCTTTTGCGCCGGTCCGGCGGGTACCGGAAAAACGTTTCTGGCGGTGGCACTGGCGGTAAGCATGTTGCGGCACAACAAAGTGCGGCGGCTGGTGCTGGTGCGGCCCGCCGTGGAAGCCGGTGAGAAGCTCGGTTTTCTGCCGGGGGATATTCAAGCGAAAGTAAATCCCTATCTGCGGCCACTGCTCGATGCGCTGCATGACGGCAACCTGGACATCGAGACGCTGATCCATCCGACCGACCTGCCGACCCTGAGCTTCCTGCCCGCCGGCCTCGCCAGCCACGCGGAGGCGACCGAGTTGCTGGCCAGCAGCCGCATGGCGCGGCTCGCGACGGCGCTGGGGGAGAATGACCGCGAGCGCATCGTGGTGTTCGATTCCCCGCCGCTGCTGCAGACCACGGAGTCCGCCGCGCTGGCGCGTGTGGTGGGGCAGGTCGTGGTGGTGGTCCGGGCGGAATCCACCCCGCAGCCGGTGCTGTTCGATGCGCTGAAGATCCTGGAGGGCCATCCCGGGGTCTCGCTGGTGCTCAATCAGAGCGTGCATACCGCGACCTCCGAGTACTATTACTATTACGGCGACGGGCGGGCTCATCAGGTGCAAGCCGGCCGCGCCTAGCGCCCGGGCTCCCCGCGCCGGGTGCGTCTTTCGCGGCGCGGCGTCGGGGCGCGTGCAGACATGAGAACAATGAAAACTTCGATCGAGTCTTTGGCGATCGTCCTGCTCGCCCTTGGTGCCCCGGCGGCTCTGGCCCAGCAGGCCCCCCCTGGACAGGCCTCCGGGCAGTACGTCCCGCAGGCGGCGCCGATGGCCTCGGAGCAGCCCTTCGGGTTGATCACCCCGCAAGGACAGATCGGCTATTTCGATGTGCTCGCCGGCCTCGCCTATGCCAGCAATCCACTGCTCTCCCGCGGCGGAGGGCGCCAGGGGGGGGGGCTCGCCACGGCCGGCTTCGCAACGGACTACCAGCGCACGGGCATGCTGAGCGTCAATCTTCTCGGTGACATCGACCGGCTCCAGTACCTGCAGAACACCCAATCGGGAAATTTCTACGGCGAGTTCACCGGCTCTGCGGTTTTCGGCGAGGACACCGATCCTGTGCAGTGGGAACTGAGCGACAGCTTCGGTGAGGCGATGACCGATCCGTTCCAGGCGCCGACGCCCGAGTCCTTGCAGACGATCAACGAGGTCGACACGGGCCCTGACTTCAATCTGCATTTCGGGCTGCGCGACCGGCTGACGCTGTCTGGGCGCTACGCGCGCACCACCTATCAGCGCTCGCCGTTCGACTCACAGACGTTTCAGGGGGGGCTGAAGTTCACGCATGCCCTGTCGGGGGCGGCCTATGTGGGCGTCGAGGGGAGCGATGAGCGCACGGAGTATCTCCAGTCCGCGGCTCTGCAGCAGGTCGAACGTGTCCCGATACCCAATTTCGACGTGCGCGAGGGGTCGGTCCTGTTCGACGCCAGTTCCCCGCGCACCACGTTGCGGGTTCAGGTGGGCTACAACATGCTCGTCTTCGGCGCCGGCAACACGAATGGGGCGCCGCTCTATCAGCTGCAGATCACCCGCAAGATCTCCCCGTTCTCGACGGTGTTCCTGAGTGGCGGGTCGAGCTATTCGATGAACGGCGCCTCCCTGGGCTCGCCCACCGCACAGATCGCCCTGCAGACGGGCAATTCTCTCAGCGCAGCGCTCGCCATCCCGCAGCCCTACGAGCAGCGATCCGGCTCCATCGGCTGGACCTTTCGGCGCAACCTCACGAATCTTTCCCTGTCGGGCATCATCTCGCAGAACATCTATCAGCACACGCGCAATGCGGCGGCCAGTGCCGTCACCCTGAACAACTACGTGGAAGAGGGCGCCGCACTGATCGTCGGCCAGCAGCTGCGCCCGACGCTCTCCATCCAGCTACAAGCCAACGGCTATATCGAGCGCTATTCGCGGACAAACGCCGAGACGCACCGCGAGACGTTCGGTCTGTCGCTCACCAAGACCTTCGTTCGTCTCGCGGTGTCCCTGTATGCCGACCGAGTCCAACAAAGCGGCTCTGCAGGGCGGTCGAACTTCCAGGTCGGGTCCTACAGCGATGATGAGGTTGGCGTTTACTTCAGCTATAGCCTGCTCGGCCCACAGACCCGGGGAGCATCCCTGAACGGTATTCCGGGGATGGCGAATTTCCTCGGCGGTTATTGACCGGGTAAAAACCGGGGCCGTAGGATGCTCGCGGCGGCGGCCAAGCGGCGCTGCGCCGCGGCGCAGTCCGGCACGCAATCCGTGCGCAGCGCCCGCAGCGAGGACAGCGGCGGATCGATGAGGCTCACGAGCCCGTACCAGAACTGCGAGAGCCGCGGCGCGACGAATGTGCGCGCGCCGATTCGATAGCGTGACCAGATCAGGGAGGCCATACCCGTGGCATCGGTCACCCGCATCTGCCGCCAGCGGCCGCTCGGAGAGGCGACGATCCGCAACGGCCCACGCCGCAGCGCGTGCCCCGTGCCGAGCAGCCGGTTCCAATAGCCGAGCAGCTTGGCGTGTTGGGTCTGCTCGCGGTAAGCGACGGCGAAAACCTGAACAGTCACGCCATGCACGCTCGT
>JAPTUI010000102.1 GCA_028067895.1 Pseudomonadota bacterium
CACGGCGACTCTCGATGACATCACTCAGACCTTGGAGCGTGCTTACCCAGGGGTGGATACGCGTGAGGTCGGCCGTCGCACCGCCCGCTTTCGGCTGTGGAATGCCGCGGATCGCCGGGCGGGTGTACTGCTGCTCGATCACTTCCACTGCAACGGCAGCGCAATGGTGTCCTTCCTGCGGAGACTTCACGGCAAGATCGCGGGAGTGTTGACGGCAGTTGACGTCGACGATGAGAGAGAGCGCAACCGGATGCGACCGTGGCGCTATGGCGCGATGTCCGTGCGCATGCCACTGGCAACGGCGATGCAGCTTCGTCGTCTGCTGGACGAGCGGTGCAGGTGTCTCCGGTTGCCGCCATTCGAGGCGCAGGCCGCGCACAAGCTGGTCGAAGCGGCACGCGGCCGGCCAGGTTGGATCGTGATGTGCACTGACCTTGCGCGGGATTCCCGCTATTGGTGCAAGCACGGGCCCTTGGTGAGCGTGATGTGCGTTGATGCCGAAGCCGCCGTGCGCTACGAGGCGCTCGGCATGCTTCGCCCGATTTCGGCGGCCCACGTGGAAGAGTTCCAGCGCGGCAATGTTGCAGGGGCGCCCGCACCGTCGGACCGGGCACGCCGGTTCAGCGGCATCAGCAGTCGCCCGCGGTCGGTGGATCCGACGCATCGGGGTTGATCACTCCGAAGGACGCCGGTGTGTAGGCATAAAACAGGCGGATCTTCTCCTGATTCAGCAGGTCGAGAAGTTTCTGAGCTTCCTCCTGTGTCGCAATGAACTCCACTTCCACCGTGAGGTTGCCGGCGAGCTCGAAGAATCGCGCTTCGCGTAATACGTGGTGCCGGCCGAAGCCCGCCATCGCCGTGAACGCAGAGCCGCCGCGCATACCGAGCTTGTTGCCGTGTTCGAGCAGCCATTCCCACACGAGCCGGCCGTGATGGCGATGATTTTCGTGAACGTAGAAGCGAAAGAATGACCCTTGCATTGCGGGGCGGCCTCTCGGTCGTTGGGCATCGCGGCTTCTTCAGCGTGAGTCACGCCGCAGAAGGTATCTGCTGTTGCCAGTCGCTCTGCCTGGCCCTCGAATTGTACCCTGGCTGCGAAGTCAAGAGCACCTGGATTGCAGTTACATCTCGAGGCCGGCCGGCGATATCTGTGCCGCAGGGGATTTATGAGTTCCCGTGACGGCAACCGGCAGCCTCGGCGGCGGTGCATCGGATCAATCCTCCATTGGCAGCGGGCGCGACTTGTGAGCGGGATCCGCGGCAACATTGGTGAAGGCGACCCGCGTGACCTTGCAATATTCCTCGCCCTCGCGAGGGCGACGCCACGCGCCAATGACGATGCGCATCGAACGAGCAAGCTCCCGCTCTGACCGGCGAAGAGATTGACCTTGTCATCGGCCAATACTCGCTGCAGAACGCTCGCGCGGTCGGCGATCGTAGCCGCTCGTCCCTTCGCGCGGCGCGACACGTGTACCGCCTTTTGCCTCATCCCGCGACTCCTCGTTTGCGATTGAAGCTGCGCGATCACTCGTTCGTGCAAGTAATAGGCGGCGCTCGGAACGAGAGCTAAGCCGGAGAAGGCACGCTCGATCAGGTCCAAGTGCACGCGTGCAGAATCCGTCGGCGTTTCGAGTGATGCACCGCTCAGAGAGTCGAAGACGTGTGCGTCGACGCGACGGGGTGGGTCGCCGCGACGACCAGAGGGTTGCAGCGTGCCTTCAAGTGCCCAGCCGAGCTACGTCAAGCGCCGGGGTGCGCAGCTGCACGCAGAGCCGAACTGCCCCATGAAATAGCGTCTCTGCGTCACCGCGAAGAGCGAGTGAGCGCGATCTCCGCCGCGCGCAGGGGCCGCATCTCCGCAGTGAACGGCGAGCCGAACCGCGCCGATGCGCCCCCGTCTCATTGATGCCGAACGGAATTCACACGCAGGCGCTTGCCGTTCGTGCGGCATATCCGTATATTTCACACGAGGGAGATGGCATTCCTCCCGCCAAAAAAACCGCCGGCAACCGGCTGATGATGCCTATCAGATGTCGTCTCCCATAGAGTTACGTGGGAGACACTTTGGAGGTATGCCGATGCCGGAACTGTCTCAAATCCGATGTCACCCTTGTGTCGTCCTCCCGGGCGATGGGATTGACGCAAAGGCTGCGAGGCTTCGTACTGCTCGGATGAAGGCGTCCCGCCTTCCGCGGGAGCGAAGCGCATGACCCCTTACCGGTCCCGCACGACGATTTGCAGCCGCAATATGGCGGGCGCCCATTGGTTGTCGTACGCCACGGGTATGAACGATGAGGATTTCGGCAAGCCGGTCATTGGGATTTCGAATTCATGCAATCAATTCGTGGCCGATCACGTGCATTCGCGAGACGTCGGCGGACGGTTCATCGCACAGGAAATCACTGAGGCGGACGGTGTGGCGTGGGAGTTCAACACCATAGCAGTGCACGATGGAATTACTATGGGGCAAGACAGTGCTTTACAGCCTGCCCTCGCGAGACCTGATCGCCGATTCGGTCGAATACATGGTCAACGCCCACTGCGCGGATGCGCTGGTGTGCGTTTCCAATTGCGATTAGATGTGTGTGCCGAGATGAAGTTCTGGTGGCGACGGGACCGGCGGCTCGCGAATCGCTGTGATAACGGATGATGGCTTCCGCTTTTGCCCGGCTTTTCATGTGGAGGACACCGTCGCTGTGTCAAATTCGGCCATCAGTTTAGATGCCCGCGGTGACACTGTTCCTGACGGCACCGCGCCGCCGTCCCGCGCCCGGCTGCTGCCTCGCCTGGATATCCGGGAGGTTACCGCAATCTTCGCCGGTGGCGCGATCGGGACGCTGCTTCGAGCCTGGTTGGCGGTGGCTTTCCCGCACTCGCCGACCAGCTGGCCGTGGCCCACGTTCGTGGTCAACATCGTAGCTGCGTTCCTGCTAGGCTATTTTGTGACTCGGCTGCAAGAGCGGTTGCCTTTGTCGAGCTATCGACGGCCCCTGCTCGGTACCGGCCTTTGCGGCGGGTTGTCGACTTTCTCGACGATGCAGGTCGAGTTGTTGAAAATGATCGATGCACGCGCGTATGTTCTGGCGGATCTCTACGCGGCGGCGAGCATCGTCTGCGGGTTCGCTGCCATTTATGTCGCGACGGCGGTGTCGCGAAGGGTTTGGGTGGGCGCGTGACGGTGCTGGTCTGGGTGGGCGTGGTGCTCATCGGCGGTGCGGGATCAGTGCTGCGCTTTGTGGTCGACGGTGTGGTGGCGTCGCGTCGGAAGCGAGACTTCCCCTACGGAACGATGGTCATCAACATCAGCGGCGCGCTCGTCCTTGGCCTCTTGACGGGCTTGGCGCTCAGTGGACGGGCGTCGCTCCTCGCTGGCACCGCTGCGGTCGGGTCCTATACGACTTTCTCGACATGGATGTTTGAATCAGAGCGGCTCGCCGAAGAGCGCCGGTCCTGGACCGCTGCGGTGAACGTAGTACTCAGTCTCGTTCTCGGCGTCGCGGCAGCGGCCGTCGGGAGGGTGATCGGAGCTGATTTGTGAACGAGGACTGCCTCAAACTGACGTGCTATTTTGGCGAACGCCACCGCAGCGCCGGCCGGTTTGTCGCGGATCGCCTATTGGACATCTACGGTCGCAACGAGATTGCCTCGAGCATCATGCTGCGCGGTGTGGAGGGGTTCGGGCTGAAGCATCATTTGCGCAGCGATAGTTCGCTGACGCTGTCGGAGGATCTGCCCGCGGTCGCGATTGCCGTGGATTCGCGAGCGCGCATCGAATCAATCCTCGACGAAGTCGCCGGCATCGAGAACGTCGGCCTGGTGACGCTAGAGCGGGCGCGACTGATACAAGGTGACATCGGGCCGATTTCACTGCCAGAGAGTCTGCACGAAGCAACCAAGCTGACCGTTTACCTCGGGCGTCAAGAACGCACCTACCGGGTACCGGCCTACGTTGGCGTGTGCGAGCTGCTGCACCGTCGAGGCATCGCCGGAGCCACGGTGCTGCTCGGGGTCGATGGCACGCGCCACGGCCAGCGTGAACGCGCCCAGTTTTTCGGCCGCAACGCCGAGGTGCCGATGATGGTCATGGCGATTGGCTCAGGCCCCAGCATCACCCGAGTCTTGCCCGAATTGGGTGCGCTGCTGCGCACTCCACTGATCAGCCTGGAGCGGGTGCGTATCTGCAAGCGCGACGGGGAGCTGCTGGAGCGGCCGCACGAGCTGCCCGGAACCGACCAACACGGAATGGCGTTGTGGCAGAAGCTGAGCATCATCACCTCGGCGGCGGCCCAGCACGGAGGACAGCCGGTCTACCGTGCGATCACCCGGCAGCTTCGTGCGACCGGATCAAGCGGGACGACAAGCCTTCGCGGGATTTGGGGCTTTCACGGCGATCACGCTCCACATGGGGATCGGCCGCTGCAGGTGGCACGGCACGTGCCCACGCTTACAATCGTGATCGACACACCGGAGCGCACGGCCGCGGCGTTCCCGATTATCGATGCGCTGACTGCCGAACGTGGCTTGATCATCAGCGAGATGGTGCCCGCCGTGCACGCGCGCTCCAGCGATCGTCGCCGTGGCGGACTGCGATTGGCCAGCCACCACTACTAGGAAGCGGTCCTGATCGTTGACACGGGCGATGACCTTCCCTTCAAGCGGCCTGCGAGAGAAGTTGATTCTCGCAGCCAACGTTGAGCCGCTCTCCGTGACCAGCAGCCGCGAGTCGTTAACCAGCGTTCGCGCAGAATCGTAGATCGTCGTCGGTTTCGGCCATCGTCCAATTGACTCGACTGAGCTGCTGCAAGTCTGGTTCTTGATTTTGCTGAGCGAGAATCACACTAACTGTGAAGGTTCCGTGATCTTCTTGCCGTTTCGGCAACGACCCGAATTGCCCGCTCGGTACGCATGCGTTCGAGAGAGTAAGACGTTGAGACTCGAGAGAAGATGATGCAGAGGGGCAGGCTTGCCTATGTTTTGTCAGTTTACCACGCCGGTCGCACCCGTCCAGGCCTTCGCATGGCCGCGGACGGCCGTGCTCGCACGCGCGCAGAGCCGCGGCCTGGACCGGTGCGCTGCGGCGTGGGGCTTCGTCCTCGGGCAATCCCGCCCGAGATCAAGACGGAGCTCGCTCATGAGCATGCTCAATTCGCTTCTCATCCATGATCACGACCTCGGTACCGTGCGCAAGGCGACGGCCGATGAAATCATCTCAGCCGCCCGCGTCTGCGTAGCGCACAGAATGCGCCGGGGCGCATCGCTCTCGTCGCCCACCGCGGCTCGGGACTATCTCGTCCTGCACTTCGCTGCGTTGCCGCACGAAGTCTTTTGCGTGATCTACCTCGACAGCCGACATCGCGTGATCGAGTGCCAGGATCTCTTCCGCGGCACGATCGACAGCGCGAGCGTCCATCCGCGGGAAGTGGTGAAGGAAGCTCTGAGGCGAAATGCCGCCGCCTGCCTCCTGGCGCACAATCATCCCAGCGGCGTTGCCGAGCCCAGCCCGGCTGACGAGCTGATCACCCGGCAGCTGAAGGCCGCCTTGCAGCTTGTCGATATCCGGGTGCTCGATCACCTCGTTGTCGCGGGTGCTGGATGTATCAGCTTTGCCGACCGTGGCCTGCTCTGACGCAACATAATTCCCGGCTCCGGTCTAGGTCGGAGTCGGGATCGTCGGCTTTCATTTGAATCCGTCGGCATGGTCGCGTTTTAACCTCTCGCTCGCGGGGGTTCTCCGGACATCGGAGGGGCTCTGTCGCCGGTCAGCGGGCAGCTGGGCCCGCTACTTCGCTGCCCCAGCCAGCGCCTTCGGTCGCTGCAAGAGGATTGTTGCCATCCCAATGGTTGGCGATCATGCGGTGTCCGGAGATCGCGTTCGCCTGGTCGGAAAGGAGCCAGAGCAGCGGCGGCACCATGATTGCCGGGTCGAGGAGCTGGCCTCGGGCACTCTCGGGGAAACCAGCGGGAACCATCCCAGTCAGCGTCGCGCCACCCGGAAGCAGGGCATTGACTGTCACCCCGGTGCCGCGCAGATCCTCAGCCCAGATTATGGTTTCGGACTCCAGAGCGGCCTTCGACGGGCCATAGGGCGAGAACCCGGTCCGGCGCATGGTCGAGTGACTGATCGAGACATTCACGATGCGGCCCCATCCCGCGCGCAGCATGTGCGGTGTCGCCGCGCGTGCCATCAGGAACGGGCCGTTGACGTTGGTGTCGATCACCATCCGCCAGGTCTCGGGCTCGACCTCCCAGAATCGGGTCGGTTGGGTCATGAAGGATTCGCTGACGTACCTCATGCCCCGGCCGGCATTGTTCACCAGGATGTCCAGTCGGCCGAACCGTTCCAGCGCGGCAGTGACGACGCGTTGTGCGTCGACTTCGCGGGTGACGTCGGCGAGAACGGGGATGACCCGGTCGGTGCCTGCTTCGGCAGCCACGGCGTCAATCTCCGAGCGCTCGCGGGCCGAGGTCGCCACGACTCGGATCCCGGCTCGCGCCAGGCCTAGCGTCATCGCCCGGCCGATGCCGCGTCCTGCACCGGTGACAATCGCCACGCGACCGGGGTTCGGGGTCTGCGGACCCGCATTCTTCATCATGGTCTCAGCTTCTCCGCCGCCCATAGACTTGGAGACAGGGCGCTCTGAGTGCACATACGATCTGCGTACGCCGTGTCCGCCAGCGAAGGCTGGGCTCGCCTACTTCCGACCCTTGGTGGGCTTCGGCTCCCGAAGCACATCGGCGTATTTCGCGAAGAGCAGCTCTAGGGCTTGCCGCAGCAGCCGCGTCTGGGGGATATCCGTCTGCTCCGAGAGCTCCTTGAGCCGGTCGGCCATCTCCACAGAGACACCCAGTCCCAATTTTCGGCTGGCGGATCGCACCACGGTATTCCCAAATGTCTAGCAATTGCTAGACGTTGCCTGATTAAGGGAGTAGTGTACTCGCTTTTCTAGCAAGCGGCCCTCGGAGCGGTTGGTACCCGCCCCGAGGGCCTGCCACAACCACGTATCAGAGGTACGCAGTCATGGGTTCACGACCCGCGCATTCTAGCCGGCGCAAGCGGCAGCGGTCCCGGCTCAGGCCGACCGGTCCCGATGTCCACGCGATCATGGCGCGGCTCGGACGCGCCCAGGCGCTCATCACGGTCGCACAGCGCAGCCTCGAGGCCGATGACCGGACGGACGCTTACCCCGAGGCCGTGGTGCTCAAGACCGGTCTCGCCGCGCTCGATGCCGTCTATGACGAGCTCGACGCGGCCGATCGCCAGCTCCATGGGGTGCAGGGCGAGGCGCGGTGAGTCTTCTGGGCATCCGCGCCACCATCTCCCACACCGGTCATCTCACGCGCGTCTCTCAGGCGATCGCTTGCCCTGATCGGGCCGGCCCGAAGGATGCCTGGCACCATCTGATCGTCAGGCCCGCGGCCCGGGAAGACCGCTGCCCGGCCGACGCGCTGGTCGGGATGCTCTGGTGGAACGAACTCACCCGAGCGGAGCGTGCCTACTGGCTGGATGTGGTCGGGACCGCGGTCCCGGCCGATGGGTGGCGAGCCTTCCAGGCCGGGAGGCGACCGCCGTAATCGTCACGCGACCGCGCACGAGATGGGGTCTCCATGGGCGGACGTGTCGTCTCCATCGATCCTTGCAAGCCTGCGGGCGCCTGGACCGCCGCGGCTCTGCCCGGCAGGCGGGCCGCACGGTCTCGCTCTCAGCCGCAGCCTTCCCTCATTCCTGCTCGGAGAACCCACCTCGGGTGGTGCGCTGATCGGCCGTGATCAGCCCCATGCGCTGCAGCCGAGCCTCGATCGCACGCAGGGTGCGCCCGTGCCGGGCCGCAATGGCCTCCGGGGGCTCTTTCGCCGCGAACTCCGTGCGCAACTGCTCCTCTTCCTTGATCGTCCAGTCCCGGCCGACATTCTCGGGGAGTAGCGCCCGGCGCCTCGTACGCGCATCTACGGCGTCGATCGCACCGACGCCCGCGAGTAAGGCGCGCAGGACATCGGAGCTATGGACGACACAGTCGGACGGGAGCTGCTCTCCGGAGCATGGATTGCGCCCTTCGATCAGGGACATGAGAATCGTCCTGGCCTCAGTGTGTTGCATGACAGGTCACCGAACAGTTGATTGACGCGTGGAATGCGGTCATCAGGACAGACGAAGAAAAGCCAAATCGAATGCGCTGTATGCCGTCTGAAGCAGGGTTAGCGCATATCGAAGAGCCACTTCCTCATCGCCCAGTCCCGCGTGTTCCTTGGCTGCCAGTGCGTGGTGAACGACCGTCACCACCGAGATGGCATCCGAAAGGTCGCCGAGTAGGACCATGATATCCGGAGCCGCGGAGTCCGACGGCGATCGCGCCGTCGCATTCTTCGTCGGCTTGCGACGCCGGGTCCCATGCCCGGGACTTGCCCGAGCGAGACTCCTGCGAGCCGGCATTTGAGCAGCCATAGGCACTTCCCGATGGTTTCGTGCGCTACGAAATATGTATCACTGAGCATGTTATACTGATACTGTTTTCGTATCAATAGGGGTGATACGGTATTAGGAGCACCTCCATCACTGACCGGGGGTGCCATGAAGTATCCGACTCGCCAGAGGGCCATCGTCGCTGCGCTGCGCAAAGCTCGGGAAGCGGCGGGGCTTTCCCAGAGGCAGCTGTCCGAGAAGCTGCGCGAGCCGCCGAACTGGATCCAGCGCATTGAGGCCCTTGAGCGGCGGTTGGATGTCGCGGAGTTCATCGCCATCGCGAAGGCGGTTGACGCGGATGCTCTGGAGCTTTTTCGGGAGACACTCCAGGGTTGAGCGCATGGTGACTGGCAGTTCGTCGCCGTTGCCGACATTGACTGACGTGGGGATCCGGCGGTAGCGTGTTTGGGTCATTCGGCACCCTGAACGCGCTGCCCTAACGATTCGAGGAATTCGCCGTGACTTGGCATCATCTCTTCCTGGCGGCTGCCGTACTGGCGCTCATGTTCCCGGCCTATCGCCGCTTCGTCATCGAAACCGTGCGAAGCGTTCTCACCCCGATCGTCGCGGTGCTGTTCTTCTTCGCAATGCGCCTGCCCTGAACCTATCGGCTGAGCGGGTAAAGAGGGGAGATCGCGAGGCCTGTCTCCTGTTGGCTCGTCTTTTCTTGTGCAGCGCCACCGATCCCAGGGAGTGCGGAAACTCCCGATGAGATCACGATCCGCGCCAGCAAGCTGTCACGCACCGTGAAGATCTAGAGACCGGAGACCTCTCTCTGCGGTCGGTGACTGCGGTGCTTCGGATCATTGTTTCATGCCCCTTTCGGTTGCGGTCCGGGTCGCGGGCGAGAACCGCAACCGAAAGGAGCTTTCCGATGAAACTCTTGACCGAAGCACAGCGCCGCGAGCTGCTCGCAAACGGCCAGCGATCCGCGGCCGGCAATCCGATCGATCCTCTCCCGGTTGTCAAGCTCTTCACGCCCGACGCCGGCGCCACCTGGCTCCTCACGGAGCTCGATCCGGAGGACCCGGAACGAGCCTTCGGCCTCTGCGATCTCGGACTCGGCGACCCCGAGATCGGGTCCGTGAGCCTCACCGAGCTCGCGAGCGTCCGCGGACGGCTCGGGCTTCCCTTCCCGTCGAGCGCGACCTTCACTTTACGGCTGACCGCCCGCTTTCGGCCTATGCGGCCGAAGCCGCACTTCGCCGGCGCATCGTCACGTAGCCGACGCGCCTTGAGCCGGCGCGGCCAGTCATCATGGGTCGCGCCGGTCCTCTTTCGTACGGCAACCGCGCCATTTCGGCGTGTCGATTGGCGCACGGGCGATGCAGGGTTCCGCCTGGGGAGCCCTGCGATCATCGACCGTAGGGCGCTCTTGGCTCAGGCGCCTCACGGCTTCGACGAATGAAACGCCGAGCAGGTGCATTGCGAGGTCGATCGCGTTGCCACCGCCGCGTCGCTCTCGCGTGTCGAACCACAAGCGTCCCGTCGTCAGGATCTCGAAATCTCCCAGACCCGTGAGGCGCTGCCAGTGGCGGCGTTGTCAACTCTTGCGCGGCACGAACGTCAAGTTCGACCTCACTTGGATGGAAAGCCGTAGCAAGACCTGTTCGCTCGACATCCGCCTGAGCTCGGCGAGCCTGGATTCATCGAACGACTTGCGGATCGCCATGCTTGAGACGCTCGGACTTGGAGGCGTCGTGGGGGAGGGAGAAATCGCGCAGCGCTCACTTTCTCCCTGCTCAACGCCTTCTGCTGCGCCGAGACTGCTCGCGACGGGCAACACCGCGCCCGCGAGCGACCCAAAACCTTGGAGGACGATGCAATGGAAAACTCAAGCCCGCCGGCTGGCGACCGCTACCTCACGAATTCCGAGGCCGCCGCGGTTTTGAAGCTCTCGCCCCGCACGCTCGAGAAGCTCCGCGTGAACGGCGGCGGACCACGGTTTCGCAAGTTCGGCAGCCGCGTCATTTATGCGAGGGAGGACCTCGAGACTTGGGCGAACGCACGGGTATGCGAGAGCACCTCGGACCCTGGGTACGTCGCCCTGCGGTGACGAGCGGCCCTCGACGGGGCCTTCGCTGTGCTCACCGGATCGAATTCGGAATCCCCTCGAGATCGGCTCGAGGCGTTCCGGGCGCTCGCAGCCGATCTCGCTCCTCGGGACCTGCAGGACCTCATGTCCTATCCGTTCTTTTCCCTCACGAAGACCAAGCGCATCCGGCCGATCGACTATCACGCGGGCGATGTCACGATCCGGGTCGAGGGGACCACGGAACATGGTCTTGCGACCATCTGGGACGCGGACGTGCTCATCTGGGCCGCCTCGCAGATCATCGAGGCACGGGATGCCGGGATCGAGACCTCACGGCTGCTGGTCGCGACTCCCTACGAAATCCTGAACTTCGCCGGCCGGGGAACGAGCGGACGGGATTATCTGAGACTCAAGGCGGCCTTCGACCGGCTTCAGTCGACGTCCGTCGCCACGTCGATCCGCATGCCGTCGAGCCGCCGTCTGCACCGCTTCTCCTGGCTCAACGAGTGGAAGGAGCGTTCGAGCGGGGAGGGCCGGCCGGTGGGGCTCGAGCTCGTCGTCCCGGACTGGTTCTACGCGACGGTACTCGACTCGAGCCGTGTCCTCACGCTCGATCGGGCGTACTTCCGGCTCACGGGCGGCATTGCGCGCTGGCTCTATCGCCTCGCCCGCAAGCATGCCGGCAAACAGCCGGACGGCTGGCGGTTCGACTTTCGTCATCTTCACGCCCGGTCCGGGAGCCTCGCGCGGTACGCCGACTTCGCCGTCGACCTTCGGCGGATCGCCCGCTCGGAATCACTGCTCGGCTACCGAGTCGACATCGAGCGCTCGCGCCGCGGGGCCGAGATCCTGCACGTTCGGGCGGCGCCCACGCATCGGATCGACCGCACCGTGTCTGAGCTCGCCGCGAGATTCCGGGTTGGGGATAAGCTGTGAATAGACACGTGCTATCAGGCGCACGGGGTATCGTGCTATCAGGCGCACGACTATCGTGCTATCAGGCGCAAGAACGCGCGCAAGTCCTTGCTCTGCTTGGCCGATTCCGGACCTTAACTCTAATAACTTGCAGATCCTTCGGATCTGTAATAACGGAAGAGGGCCCGTCGTGTTTCACACATAAGCCGGAATCGCTCACGCTTGCCCTGAAACCCGAGGGCTGTCTACCATGATCCTGCGGCGCCTCAGGCGGCGGCACGCGTGCTGGAGGGCTATCGAATCCCGAGCCGCCGCATCGGCTGACGTTCCTCTGTCCGCGGCGCTGACCCTCGCGGAGAGGCTACCGTCGAGACAGTGCGGTCTCGTTGCAGATGCCGGCGCGAAGGGCCGGCTTCACTTGCTGATCCTGATGTGCGCGGCCGCCTTGCTGTGTCTTGGCACTCCCTGGATCCACCCTCCGATTCGGATTTTCTACAACGCGAGCCCCAGCATCGCCTGCGGGTGGTACCTGGTCGTGCCGCCATACCGTCTCAGAGTAGGGATGCTCGTCGTCGCGCACATTCCGCCGTGGGCGGCACGGCTCGCCGCCGAGCGTGACTATCTCCCGATCACCGTTCCGGTCATCAAGCGCATCGCCGCGGGCGATGGGGAGTCGGTGTGCGAGCGATCCGGGAGCTTGACCATCGACGGCCGGGTCGTCGCCCGTGCACTCGGCGCCGACTCGGCTGGTCGTCCGCTTCCCGCCTGGCAGGGGTGCGGAATACTCGGTCGCGGCGAATTTCTGCTGCTGGGCGACACGTGGGATTCCTACGATAGCCGCTACTTCGGGCCGATCAGTGCGCGCGCCGTTGTCGGCCGAGCCATCCCGCTCTGGACGTGGCAATGAGTCGAACGTCGCTCGCTGCCGTTTCGATCCTCGCCGTGCTCGGCGGCGTTCAGGTCGGCAGCGCCATCGCCGCCGACCGGCCCCCTTTCTGTGGGACTGAGCGATGGCAGCCGATCGTTCGCGAGGCGGCGGATCGATTCGGTCTTCCGGCGGCCTGGCTCAACGGAGTCATCTGGGCAGAGAGCGCAGGTTGCGAGGACATGGACGGCAAGCCGACGACCTCGAGCACCGGCGCCATGGGTCTCATGCAGCTCATGCCGGCGACCTGGCGAATGTACCAAGCGCGACTTCGACTCGGAGACGATCCGTACGGCGCGCGGGACAACATCTTGGCCGGCGCGGCGTACCTGTCGGATCTCTATCGTCGCTTCGGATCGAGCGGGTTCCTGCCCGCCTACCAGGCCGGACCCAAGCGGTACCAAGAGTTTCTGGACGACGGGCGGCCTCTTCCACGGGAAACCATCGACTACGTTGCTCGAGTGAATCGGGCGATCCAGCGAATCGACTCGCGGTCGACCGTGCGTCAATCCCCCGATTCCCCCGCCGCGAGCGCGCTCTTTGTCGTGCTCGCGGCTCCTCGATCGACAACGAATCGGTCGCCGGTTGACAGGCTCGATACACGTCTTTTCGTTCAGCTCTCGAAAGCTCGAATTGCGACGAAATTGCCGCCGTCGAGACCGTCGTCCGGTCCACTTCGATGAGGCTGCCGGGCATGACGATCTACGCGGGAATCGGAAGAGGGAGGCGGAAGACTGGGAAGCAAGATAGAAGCAGGCGGCACGGACGCGCCGCCAAGCCTTTGTCTGCACATCGGTTTGCGCGGCACGGCCGCGCAGGAGGGGAGTGCTGCCGCCCGCCACAAGTTGCGATGAGTGAAGGAATTTTCGGGTGCCGTGTTCGCTCCGCTGCGCTTGGATGCGAGCCGTGTCGGCGATGAAGCGAGATCGCGACGGCCGGTTCCGGCCGCGAGTGGGGCCGCCTCGAGCGCGCGGAGACGCGAGCAGCCAGCGGCTCGTCGGCCGCGTTGTCCGCGCTGCCTCGCGCTCAGGGAAGTCGCTGGGCTACCGCGCGGCACGCGCTCGCCCCGGAGCACGGCTTGGGCGAGGTTATGCGGCCGCGGGCCTGGCCGCTCGAGCTCTCGGGCCTCGGTCGCGGCGGGCGATCGTGAAGGTCCGCATCGTCCAGCATGCGCGGGTCCGCCCTGCCTCTCTCAAGGAGAATCTCGACTACATCGAGCGGGACGGCGTGCAGCCGGATGGCAGCCCCGGTCGCCTCGAGGCGGCAGAGCAGGAAGAGATAGACGCCGAGACCTTCGCGCGCCGGATCGAGCCCGACCGGCATCACTTCAAGATCATCGTCTCGCCGGAGGATGGCGCGCAGATCGGCGACCTCAAGTCCTACACCCGCGAGCTCATGGCGCAGGTGGAGCGCGACCTGGGGACGCGGCTCGAATGGGTGGCGACCGATCACTGGGACACCGACAATCCCCACATCCACATCCTTCTCCGAGGAAAGGACGAGGCGGGTGAGGACCTCGTCATCGCCGGTGACTACATTGCGCACGGCATGCGCCATCGCGCCGCGGAGCTCGCCACGCGCTGGCTCGGGCCGCGGACCGAGCGGGAGATCCGGGAGGGTCTGACGCATGAGGTGGACCAGGAGCGGTGGACGAGCCTCGACCGTACCCTGCAACGAAGCGCGCAGGACGGCACTCTGGACCTCACCGCGCTTTCGACCGCAATCCAGGACCGAGAGCATCGAGCCCTCCTGGTCGGCCGTCTGCAACGTCTCGGCGAGCTCGGCCTCGCCGAGCGCCTTTCGCCGAACCGATGGCAGCTCTCGCGAGAGCTCGAGCCGTTCCTGCGCGCCATGGGGGAGCGGGGCGACATCATCCGTCGCATGCAGCGCGCGCTCGGAGGCGAGCGCCGTGAGCTCGCCACCTTCGGCAGTACCGAGCTTCCTGAGTCCGTCACGGGGCGCCTCGCCGGCAAGGGCATCGTCGATCCCCTCTACGATCGCGGATACCTGATCGTGGACGGAATCGACGGTCGTGCCTACCACATCGGCGTGCCCTCTCGGGTGGACCTCGGTGGACTGCCGGTCGGAGCGATCGTCACGGTGAGCAACGGCCCGAAGCCTCGCCCAGCGGATCGGACGATCGCAGAGCTGGCGCACGATGGCATCTACCGAACGTCCGAGCACCTTGCGGAAGCGCGGGCCAAGGATCGGCCGGGACGCGACCCGGAGGGATTCGTCGAGGCTCACGTGCGAAGGCTGGAGGCTCTGCGCCGCGCTGGCATCGTCGAGCGCCTGCAGGAAGGCGTCTGGAGGGTGCCCGGGGACCTGATCGAGCGCGGACGAGCTTATGACGCGCGCCGTGCCGGCGGTATCCAGGTGGAAGTTCGGTCTTACCTTCCGATCGAACGCCAAGTGCGTGCGGTCGGCGCCACATGGCTTGATCGTCTATTGGTGGATCAGCGAGACGACCTTCCGCCGACGGGCTTTGGTTCCGAGGTGCACGCGGTGCTCGCTGAACGGGAGGAATTCCTCGTCCGAGAAGGTTTGGCCGAGCGCCGCGGACAACGGACCGCTCTCGCACGAAATCTTCTCGCAACCCTGAAAGCGCGCGACCTTGACGGCGCCGCTGCCAAGATTCAGGCTGAAAGCGGGCTCATCTATCGACCCGTCGTAGATGGCGTACCAATCTCCGGTACTCTCCGGCCATCTGTCCTCTTGGCGAGCGGGCGATTTGCGATGCTGGACGACGGTGTGGGGTTCAGCTTGGTTCCGTGGCGGCCCATTGTCGAGGAACGCGCCGGTCAGGTCATCACGGCGGTTACGCGAGGAGACCGCGTGTCATGGAATTTCTCGCGGCGACGCGGCATGTCGCGTTAACGCTGTGCGGTGACCTCTCGACTGATATCAGTTGCTCACGGCGAGGATTCGCCTCAAGACCTGCGCTCGCCAACCATAGATGAAAACAGCTCAAGGAGTTCCACTTTGGACTTTCCGTCGCCGGCAACTGCAATGATCTCATTGAAAGGGATCGCTACAATGCAATTCAAACGCGGATTCATCAGCACTACTTCGGACCACTCTGGTGATCCGTTTTCCACTGATCGGGCGTAGCTCAGAAGCCAATACATGATCGTCTGGCGATAGTCAGCGGAGGAGAAATGCTTGTTCGTACACTTCACTTCGATGAGCCGAGTGCCGACGGAAAAATCGCCGACACTGGATGCGACCCACTGATAGCCAGGAATTGCTGGTGAACGGACCAAGTGCTCACCGGGCGCACCGTCGTCGGCCAGTTGCCGCAGCATAATCGCAAGATTTCGGGCGACGGCCAAGGCCGCTGTCCTGTCGGCTGGCGATAGTGTTTCAGGCACTTGCGCATCGAAGTGCCGCCGCTGCCTCGCAGCGGCCATTTCTAAGCAGACGCTCCAAGTGACGGTCAGGTTGCCAGTTACTAGCTGTTCTGCAGCTGCTACAGCTACCTCAAACAGCATCGCGCGCTGCAACTCGCTTGCTTCGATGAGGCTCTGTGAAACCGCCTTGCAGTCAGGAGCTGGGCGTCCCTTTCGATTGAAATGAGCGACGACGCCTGGAACGAGCTGCGGAAACAGATTATCGAGTATGCCCGGGATGTCGCGCGCGAGTGTACGGGGGTCGTTGGTCGGAAGCCGGGCCGCGGTCATGTGTCGTTCCATGCCGCATAAACGGCAGCGAACGTCGGCTTGTTCGGCCGCTCTATGCCAAGTTGCCACGCTTGCGCA
The DNA here is from genome assembly GCA_028067895.1 of Pseudomonadota bacterium. Classification (GTDB taxonomy): domain Bacteria; phylum Pseudomonadota; class Gammaproteobacteria; order Steroidobacterales; family Steroidobacteraceae; genus 13-2-20CM-66-19. The sequence goes on from JAPTUI010000102.1 coordinate 16,092, forward strand.
AGACTGTTCCGGACCTGTGTACGGAACTTCTGTCCCTCATCGTCAAAGTTTTCAGCAGCAAACCAGAGCATTCGTTGCTCGTCCGGCAGCAAGGAATTCCACTTGTTGCGTTCGCGCGTAAAGCTTGGGCGGTCTCGCCATGTTCCCCAGCAGTCGATACATGCCCTCCTAACCGTCTGGGACGTCGTGGACGAGTAGATGCCGTAGACATACTGCGCACGCACGTCGGTTCGCGTGAAGCGAATTGTTCTAAGATAGTGAAGTTGGCTCGCTTCGGCAGTTAAGAGGTGCGGAGAGTGACTTGGGATTGCGTCTAGTAGTTGGTCTAGATCCGTAAAGATTGCTCGAAACGTGTCGTCTGATCTAACTTGCGCGATGCCTCTCATGATAGTGGACCAGGACGCTCGGAAAGCATGAAGATTCTGCTGTGACAGGAGGGTCCTGATGAGTTGTATGGCGACCTTTGGTTCATGTAGCTTCAAAGTTCGCGAGATCTGCGAAACCGAGAAGGCGTCGGGTTGCGCTTTCTGAAGTTCCAAATCGAGGAGTGCTCCGATATTGAGACTCCCAACGACCTGCTTAAGCTCCTCGTAGTCGGACTGCGCCGTATCGGAATAGGCGTCAAAGTGAAGATCGATCTCGAGAAGTTTGTTCGTCTCGTCGCCGGCGGTACCCAGCTGAGTGCGAACATAGTCGAGGTAGTGTTTCGAGGTGAGCAGAATTGTCTTTGTTCGGTTGAGCGTGAGGCCGTAGTCGGCCAGGGAGTGAGCGAGAATCGAAAGCGCCCGGTATGCTTCCGCTTGCGTTGGCGTAATTAATACGAAATCGTCTACGTAGCGTCGCCACATCAGCTTGGCGTCGGTGAGTTGCTGGTCGACGAGCGACAAGAGTAGTTCAGCGAGAATTCGAGAACACTGCCCTCCGACGGGTAGGCCGAATGACCGCCCGGCGGCGAATCGACTGAGGAAGCGATCGACCTGTGCTGAGACCGTCCCGTCGCCTTGGAACAGGTCATTGATGGAATTCTCGATCCGATGGTGAGACACGTGCTCGTAGAAGCTCGAGATGTCGGTTTGCACGACAATTGCGCCTTCTCTCTGCGCTATGCATTCGGCTACTGTGGCCTCTCGAAACGCCCGCCACGATGCGTCTTTGACGAACAGGCCGTCACCCTGCAGTGCGAATCGGTACGAGTGAGCGCGGGCGCTGCGAATGGGTTCAAGGGCTTCGGCGATCGCGATTCCCAAACCGTTGAAGTACAGATTCCAGAAAGGATGGATCTTCGTAGTGATGCGGAATCCCGCTGGGCCAGTCGGAGCCAGCAGCCGTTCGGAGAAAATGTTTAGCGAGCTGATCGCCTTTCTCGCGTCAGCGGCACTCCCCTGAATGAGCTCCCGGCAGAACTCAAATGCAATGTTCGCCAGAACCTCTTCGTTCTGCTTGATAAATCTATTGTCAATATCGAAGGGTAGTGTGTCGTTGTCGCCATGCGTCCCTATATCTACCGCCGCCCGCCGGAAATGGTCTAATTTAACTTTTGGCATGGTGCCGCTGAATGCCTACGTTCTAAGTTGATCACCGCCCGAGACGAGGTGGCCGTTTATCGGGACCTATGTAGGTTCAAGAAGTCGATTACGCTGCGACGGTTGTTCTGAAACCCTGCCCCACTACGCTGGCGCACTATTATAGGCTTGGATGGCCGTATCCCGAGGGAAACCCCTCCGGCGCCGACACCACATCGATCGCGGCAAGACTTCTCGATCGTCCGCTTACAGGAAGTCTAGCCGGGCCCTGGACGATCTACCCGTGGCTACCCCGCGGCGCTCTGAGCCGTTGACCGACGCGCTTATACGCCTCGGTCTGCCCGGCGGATCCCGATATACCGTCGACGCTATCCCTCGAGTGCTGCCCAGTACTCGAGCGTGAATGGCATGCGCCGCAACGCGCTCTGGTTCGTCGAGACTTCCATCAATTCCATGCTGAGCATCTTCGTTGCGAAGATCGGCTTTGACCTGACCTGATACCTCCGAAATCCTCTCCCCCCGCGCCGGCAAGCAGCTCGCCGGCACGCGTAGCGGAGGCATTTCGGTGTGACCCCGACCAAGGTACTCATCGGCCAGATCCTGATCGTCTTCGGGATCGTGCTGG
>JAPTUI010000491.1 GCA_028067895.1 Pseudomonadota bacterium
GGATTTCCTGCGGGAAAAGAGCCTGCTTCAGGAAGCGAAGGAATACATGGACTCCATCCTGAGCACTATCCTCGACGGCATCGTGATCATAGATGAGCGTGGCCTCATCCAATCAGTGAATCCATCTGCGGGACGTGTGTTCGGCTATGCCGCTGAAGAAATGGCAGGGAAGGACGTTTCGATGCTGATAGCGGACCCGTATCGCCGTCAGCGCGACCAGTTCAGCCTCCACGATTTGCAGACCGGGGAACACAAAGTGCTCGGCACCGGTTTTCGTGAAGTCGAAGGTCTGCGCCGGGACGGAACGGTATTTCCCCTGGAAATTTCGTTGAGCGAGGTCCGCTTTGGGAAAGAACGGCGCTTCATGGCGCTCGTGCGTGACATCACGCAGCGCAAGGAGGCCGAAGCGCGCTTGGCGCATCTGGCGCACTACGATGCGCTGACCGGGCTGCCCAATCGGCCACTGTTCCGCGACCGGGCCACCCAGGCGCTGCTGCATGCCGCTCGCGTTGGACGACTGCTCGCGGTTCTGTATCTGGATCTCGATCATTTCAAGCCTGTCAATGACCGCCTGGGACATGAAGCGGGTGACCAGGTGCTCAAAACGGCGGCCCAACGGATCACCGGCTGTCTTCGCGCTGCGGATTGCGCTTCCCGCCTGGGGGGCGACGAGTTCGTCGTGTTACTGAACGACTTGCATAATGCCAGTGATGTGTTCGGAGTGGTAAAGAAGATCCTGGAGGCGTTGGCGGAACCTTTTTATGTATCCGGTAAGGTGATCCGCATCAGCACCAGCATCGGTGTGGCAATCTATCCTGCCGACGGCGAGGATCTTGACGGTCTTCTGAAAAATGCCGATGCCGCGATGTACCGGGCGAAGGAGCGCGGCCGGAACAATTTCCAGGGCACCTCTAAGTCCGCTCTATCGCGCTGAGTCTCAATGGCATCAGCGACTTGCACGGTCATCCTGATCCTGCAGCCTCAATCGACGACTGTCGTTGGTGGTGGCGAACCTGGATCTGCCGCACCATGGTGCGCCCCCGCGCTCCCTCGCCAGTTCATGTTTGATGCTCGCCGCCGATGCGCGATCTCCTGTATTCTGTCGGTATGTCACAACCGATCGAAATCCTCTCCGATCGCCTGCCGGCCGAGCCGCTGACCGTACTCGAGCCCTGGCTGGTCGAGGCTTGGCGGGAGCGACAGCAGCCCAACCCGAACGCCATGGTGCTCGCCACCGCGGATGCCTCGGGATGGCCTGCGGCGCGGGTGCTGCTGTGCAAGGAAATGGTGCCGCGGCCCCGCTACTTGGTGTTCTTCGGCAGCGACCTGTGGGTGAAGGACCGGGAGCTCGGGGAGAATCCGCGGGCGGCGGCTGGGCTGCACTGGGATCATGTGCACCGCCAAGTGTGCATCGAGGGCCCGGGGGGGCCATGGCTGACAGCGATGCCCGCTTCGCCTCCCGGCCCTGGCAGAACCGTCTCGGTGCCTGAGCGAGCGTGCAAAGCGAGCACACGGCCTTGCGCGAGTCGCTCGTGGCGGTGGCCAGGCGCTTCGGCGTGCCGCTGCCCGGCCATTGCGAGGCCGAATGCGATCTCGATATGCGGATTCCGTGCCCGCCGCGCTGGGGCGGCTATCACCTGTGGGCCGAGTCGGTGGAGCTATGGGTGGATGGCGAGGCGCGCATCCACGACCCCGCGCTGTGGACGCGGTCGCTCGCGGCGATCCCGGGCGCGACATTCGACCCCGCCCCCTGGAAAGCGACTCGACTGCAGCCCTGAGCGGCCGTAACAATCCGATGCTGCCGCGGCTCGATACACGTCATTCCCACAGTAGGTGCGCCCGATAGTCGGACGATCTTTTCGCTTTGGCCAATGGCGCTCTCCGTAGACACTGAATACGATCTGCAGGTCTGAGGATCATCGGAGAAGCATGCTTCGCTTCTCGGCGGAGTTCCATGCCGAGACCGAAGGGCGTTGCCGAGCTGATCGAAGCGCGGCGCTGGCAGATGCTGCAATTGTCCGACGAGGGATTCAGCATCAATACGGTTGTGTCGTGGTCAAGGTGCCGGTCTTATTCGAGCAGATCGCCGTGACCGTGCCAAGGGTCTCGACGGCCGGAAGGCGGCCCACCAAGGCGCATGCGGCCGTTGGTGCGACAATGCTTCTGCAGCACCTCCGGTCCGAGGGGCGGTACGAGATACCCCACCCGGAAACGCGCCGCGCTCACGGCGTGCTTCCCGTGCAAAGACCCAAATACGGCGGACGTCCGACCATGCGCGAGAGCATTGACGCCATCATAGATACTGCCGGAGTTCTCACCGCAATCAAGATCGGGGTCGCGGTAGATTTCGTACAGCGCGTGCGCGCCTCGATGGCCGCCCGTCCCGCGTCATCCACACCAGGGTCTCGCTCAGGGGAGATCGCCCCTCGAAGAGGCTATGGCTGGATCACAGGGCTTTCCGGCGGGGCCTGTACCGTCGGCAAATCGTGCGTTCGCGTCCTCTCGCCGCCCGGTTTGGCGATTACAGTTATACCGGAGACGGCCGAGATACCCTCTGCGTTCGCGACACTCTGCTGCATCTGCATGACCGGGGCGGTCAACTGCCCCCAGAGCTGCAGCGGCATCGTGCCCAAATTGACGGCCTGGTCCGCGAGCATCGAGATTTGCTGCTCGGTCTGCATCACCGCCTGCTCATCCTGCTCGACCGCCGTGACCTCCTGGACGATCTGCTCCAGAAAAGTCGCACCGGCCACCTCCGACACCGCCTCCGCCGGCGGCGCGGCCGATGCAAGGATGAGGGTGGCCGCCGCAGCCGCGGCGGCATACCGAATTGGAATGGGGATGTGATGTCGAGACATATGATTGTCTCCTACTCGGCCAGGGCCGCATAGACCTCGCGGCAGTTGGTGACCGCCGCCTGCGCTGAGTCGCGGGCGGACAGCAGGGCAGGCATGTCGCTCAGTGAGGCCGCTCTGATTTGCTCATCAGGAATCGCGGCTACGGCGGCCACACTCCCGTACGTGCGCACTAGCCCGACTTCGCCGATTCGCGGGGTAGGCCAGGGATAACTGGTTGATTTCTCTGGGATCGACCCCCAAAGGTCTGCACTACACGGGGACGGTGGTCGCGGCCTGGGCGGCGGTGATTTTCGGTGG
>JAPTUI010000539.1 GCA_028067895.1 Pseudomonadota bacterium
CCGGACGACCTGCCGCGGGTGCAGGCGGCGATCCGCGAGCACATCGACGGCAAAACCCCGACTTTCGAGAGCACCCACCGCATGCGCCATCGCAACGGTGAGTGGCGCTGGGTGATGAGCCGGGCCACCGCACGGGTCGATGAGCACGGGCGGCTGCTGCGTCTGGTGGGCGTCGAGCTCGACATCACCGAGCGCAAGCTCTACGAGGAAGCGCTGTTCCGTGAAAAGGAGAGCGCGCAGATCACTCTGCAGTCGATCGGCGACGGGGTGATCACCACCGATGCCGAGTCGGTCATCGACTACATCAACCCGGTCGCCGAGGCGCTGACCGGCTGGCGGCTCGAGAACGCGATGGGACGGCCGGTGGAGGAGATCTTCCGCGCCTTCCACGAGGAGACCTGTGAGCCGCTGGAGAATCCGCTCACCATGTCCGTACGGCGGGTCCGTCCGATCAAGTCGGTCCGGCCGATGCTGCTGATCCGCCGCGACGGCAATGAACTGTACGTCGAGAGCACCGCCGCGCCGATCCGCGACGGGGCCGGCAAGGTCACCGGCGGGGTGCTGGTGTTCCATGACGTGAGCGAGGCGCGCGAACTGAACCGGCGGCTCTCCTACCACGCCAGTCACGACCTGCTCACCGGTCTGGTGAACCGGCGGGAATTCGAGAGCCGGCTCGAGCGGGCGCTGAAGAGCGCCAAGGCGCACGAGTCCTCCTATGCTCTGTGCTACCTGGACATCGACCAGTTCAAGATCGTCAACGACACCTGCGGCCACAGCGCCGGCGACACGCTGCTCGGGCAAGTCGGGGCGCTGCTGAAATCGAAGATCCGCTGGCGCGACACCCTCTCGCGCCTGGGTGGCGACGAATTCGGCATCGCGAGAGTGTGCGCAACTTCCGCTTCACCTGGGAGGATCGGGTGTTTCGCCTCGGCGCGAGCGTCGGGGTGGTGCCGATCACGGCCGACAACGAGGACGTGGCCTCGATCCTGTCGGCCGCCGACAGCGCCTGCGCGGCGGCCAAGGAGGCCGGGCGCAACCGCGTGCACAGCTTCGCGGAGAACGACATGGAGCTGATGCGCCGCCGCCGCGAGATGCAGTGGGCGGCGCGCATCAATACCGCCCTCGAGGAGGGGCGCTTCGAGCTGCATCGCATGGCCATCCAGCCGCTGCAGCAGGCCGATCCGGGCGCGCACTACGAATTGCTGCTGCGCCTGAAGGACGAGTCGGGCCGGATCGTCACGCCCAATGACTTCATCGCGGCGGCCGAGCGCTACGGCATCACCCCGGCGATCGACCGCTGGGTGATCGAGAACGCCTTCCGGTGGCTGGTCTCGGAGGCCGACGAGCGCGAGAAGCTCGCCCTGTGCTCGATCAACCTCTCCGGGCAGAGTCTCGGGGACGACAAATTCCTGCCGTTCGTGATCGACCAGTTTCACCGCAGCGGGCTCGACGGCTCGAAGATCTGCTTCGAGATCACCGAGACCGCCGCAGTGGCGAGCTTCTCTCAGGCGAACCGGTTCATTCAGGCACTGAAGGAGCTCGGCTGCAAGTTCGCGCTCGATGACTTCGGCACCGGACTGTCCTCGTTCGGGTACCTGAAGCACTTCCCGGTGGACTTCCTGAAGATCGACGGCAGCTTCGTGCGCGAGATCCTGCGCGACCCGATTGACCGGGAAATGGTCCGCTCCATCAACGAAATCGGCCATCTCACGGGCAAGAAGACCATCGCCGAGTTCGCCGAAAATGCCGAAATCATCCAGATGCTCACCAGCCTCGGGGTGGACTTCGCACAGGGCTACGGCGTGGCCCAACCGCAGCGGGTGCTCAAGGCCGCGGTAGCCTGATTTCCCGCAATCGCCGGCGAATTGCCGCTATACTGCTTAATATGAGCGCCAGTGCGTCTTCGGAAACCGTCGCGGCGCGCTGCCAGCAGCGCATGGCCGACTGCGGGATTCGGCCGACCGCCCAACGCGTGCGCATCGCCTCGCTGCTGCTGAGCGAACCGCAGCATCTGTCTGCGGAGCAGATCCTGGCGAGCCTGCGCGCGAGCGGCGCACGGGTCTCCAAAGCGACCGTGTACAACACGCTGAATCTGTTCGCCTCGCACGGCCTGATCCGCCAGCTCTCGGTCGATGGGACCCGGGCCTGGTTCGATTCCAATGTCGATGCGCACTACCACTTCCACGACCTCGCCAGCGGCGCGCTGATCGACGTGCCGGTGCCCGACGTGGAGTTCAGCCGCCTGCCGCCACCACCGCCGGGTACCGAGGTGGATGGCATCGATCTGGTGATCCGCCTGCGCAAGAAGGCGTCCTGAGCGACGCTGCTCCTTCGCGCCAAGGAGAGCGACGGTGCTGATGTATCACGGCTTCTATCACGGCTTTTTCCCCGGCTGGTTCGGGTTCTGGGGATTCGGCTGGCCGCTCATGGCGGCGATCGCCGTCATCCCGTTCTGGCGCATCTGCACGCGGGTCGGGCACTCGCCCTGGCTCAGCCTGCTGATCCTGATTCCGCTGGTGAATCTGATCTTCCTGTACATCCTCGCCTTCGGGGAATGGCCGGCGCTGCGCACCACGGGGGGCCTGCCGCCCGCCGGTGGCCCGAATGCCTCGACGCCGGGCCGCTGAGCGCTGCTGCACACCACAGACACAACCGCTCAGCGCGCATCCCGGGCGACCGTGCAAACAGATGCGTATCGGAGCGTGACGGCGAGCGCAAGTGCCTATAGAATTCGCGACCCTGGCGCCGGGATAGCTCAGCTGGTAGAGCAGCGCATTCGTAATGCGCGGGTCGTAGGTTCGAATCCTATTCCCGGCACCATCAGATCAATCACTTAGACGCGCCACCTTGAATATCTGATCTGCCGTAAGCGCAAGGTAAGCGCAGAAGGTGGGATCTCACGACTCCTCAGTCCGGCAGCGGGAGGCGGTTCCGGACACGCCAAGGTGCCCCCGACCGCGCGAGGGCCATATCAGCAGTAGGTGGATCTTGCGGGTGATGCCCGAGCGAATCTCTCAGCAATGGCTTGCTGAGCGCGTCCTGAGCAGCTCAAGTGCCGCCCGCAGATCCTGCCGCAGCAACTCGACTTCGGATGGTGTCAGCATCCGCGGTGTTTTCGAGGTAGCGAGCTTCCGACCGGGTAAGGCAA
>JAPTUI010000027.1 GCA_028067895.1 Pseudomonadota bacterium
ACAGGCACGGACCGGTCGGAGGTCAGCCGCGGTTAGGCGGCGAGAGCGAAGTTGTCGTCGTTGGCAACTATAGTTTTTGCAGCGAGATTTACGAGGGCACTGCGCCTCGGTACGCCTCTGAAGGTTCGCAACCCACGTCGAAACCGGTCGCCCCCAAGAGAGAATCATCACCCGCCCAGCATACCCGTCCGGGCGCGCTCTGGACAGTGCCGCGCAGATCGAGCCTGGCGCTCTCTGCCTGGCGCGCGTTGCACTTCGCGTCCCGCCTCTGTCTGTAATTGTATACAGTCCCTGTCCGAGGCCGCCACCGGGCTTCAGCCGCGCCGCAGCAGGCGCGCCTTGTCGCGCTCCCAGTCACGGTCTTTTTCCGTGGCGCGCTTGTCGTGCTGCTTCTTGCCCTTGGCGAGGCCCACGGTGAGCTTGGCGCGGCCGTTCTTCCAGTGCAGATCGAGCGGGATCAGCGTATAGCCGCGCCGCTCGACCGCGCCGATCAGGCCGTTGAGCTCGCTGCGATTGAGCAGCAGCTTGCGCGTGCGTGCCGGGTCGGCGAGCACGTGCGTGGAGGTCGCGGCCAGGGGCGAGAAATGCGCGCCGAAGAGGAATGCCTCACCGTTGCGCAGATAGACGTAGGACTCGGTGAGCTGCGCTCTGCCGGCGCGCATCGATTTGACCTCCCAACCCTGCAGCGCGAGGCCCGCCTCGTATCGCTCTTCGATGAAGTATTCGAAGCGCGCTTTGCGGTTCTCGGCGATCAGCCGGGCAGGGGCGGCGGGCTTGGGGGGCATCGGCTCTTCGGGTCGGTCGGGGGCGCGCATTGTAGCGTGCGCGCGGCGCTCAGGCGCGGCTGCGGCTCTTGTCGCTGCCCGGGCGATCCTGTGACAATACGGCCCATGCGAGAGGTCAAGCGCTCGGCGCTCATCAAGCTGCCGCCGAACAGACTATTCGCGCTGATCAACGACATCGACAGCTATCCGCAGTTCCTGCCGTGGTGCACCCACTCGCGGGTGCTCTCGCGAAGCGACAGTGAGATCGTCGCCACCATCGGCGTGCGCCGCGGGCCGTTCAACGGGGAGTTCACCACCCGCAACGCGCTCGAGCCGTACCAGCGCGTGCATATGCGTCTGGTGGACGGCCCGTTCAGCGCGCTCGAGGGCGAGTGGCGCCTGACGCCCGCCGGGGACGGCACGCAGGTCGAGCTGCTGCTGCGCTTCCAGTTCAAGAACTCGCTCTCCGCGGTGCTGTTCGAGCGCATCTTCGCCGAGACGGTCGGCTCGCTGGTCGATGCCTTCGTGGCCCGCAGCCGCACCGTACAGCCGTCCGAGGGGGCCGCCGCGCCGTGAGCGCCGGGCTCAAGCGCTGTCTGGTGGCGTATGCCACCGCGCAACGGCAGTTCTTGTGGCCGGTGGAGCTCGAACAGGATGCGGACGTCGCTGCGGCACTGAGCGCCGCGCGCTGCTCGGCGCCCGACGTCCCGGTCCCCTGGGACAGTGCGCCGGTCGGGATCTTCGGCGAGCCGTGCGACCGCGATGCGCGGCCCGCCGACGGGGATCGCATCGAACTGTATCGGCCACTCCTGCAGGATCCGCGCGCGCGCCGGCGCGCGCGTCTCGGATCGGCGCGGCGCTGAGCTACAGCAGCGGGAATTTCTTCGCCGAGGGCAGCAGGCCCGGGGCGATCGGCTGACCCTTTGGCACATCCAGCAGCTTGAAGCGGCTCACCTTGCCGTCGTGGAAGAACACGGTCACGCGGCTCTGGATCGGCCGATGCACGTAGCCGCGCTTGAAGTAATAGACGTAGTCCCACCGGTTCGTGTCGAAGACGTCCTGAATCATCGGGGTGCCGAGCAGATAGCGTACCTGTACGCGAGTCATGCCCACCTTCAGCTGCCGCACGGTATGGCCGTCGAGATAGTTGCCCTGCTGGATCGGCATGCGGTAGACGCAGCCGGCGAGCAGGCCCGAGAGCGCCGCAAGCAGAGCGGCGAGACGCACAGCAGAGGTCAATTGAACTGGTCGCATGGAGGTCCGATGGGCAATAATTGGGCGGATCATACCTGATCGGGCACGTCCCGCCGCGATTCCCTGCGGCGGCTACATCCGGAGGATCGCAACGCGTGGAAAGCAAGGACCTGCGTAAAGCCGGCCTGAAAGTCACGCTGCCGCGTGTGAAGATCCTCGAGATCCTCGCCGGCAGCGAGACGCGGCATCTGTCCGCCGAGGACATCTACCGCAACCTGCTCGACTCGCACGAGGACATCGGGCTCGCGACCGTCTACCGGGTCCTCACCCAGTTCGAAGCCGCCGGACTCGTGACCCGCCATCACTTCGAGGATGGCATGGCCGTCTTTGAACTGAACCAGGGTGCGCACCACGATCATATCGTGTGTCTTGACTGCGGCCACGTCGAAGAGTTCGTCGATGAGGGCATCGAGGCGCGTCAGGACGCGGTGGCCGAGCGGCTGCAGTTCGAGATCCGCGACCATTCGCTGATTCTCTACGGGCACTGCCGGCGCGAGGCCTGCCCCCACCGGCGCCCGCCGCGCGCCTGACCGGGCGCTCAGCGGCGTTGCGCGCCGCGCTTGGTTCGGCGCACCGGCACCCGCGTCGCGACACCCGCGGGCGCTGCGCCGCTGAGCATCTCGCGCGCGTGCTCGCGTGCCGTGGCCGTGACATCGATGCCCCCGAGCATGCGCGCGAGCTCCTCGATGCGCTCGGTCTCGGGCAGCTCGGTGAGCCGGGTGTGCGTCGCGCGTCCGTCGCTGTGCTTGGCGACCCGCAGGTGCTGATGGCCCTGGGAGGCCACCTGTGGCAGGTGCGTCACGCACAGCACCTGGCCGCGCTCCCCGAGTGCACGCAGCTCGCGTCCGACGATTTCCGCGACCGCCCCGCCGATCCCCGAGTCGACCTCGTCAAACACCATGCAGCGCGTCTCGCGCGCGCTGCTGGCGACCTCGACCGCGAGCGACAGGCGTGAGAGTTCCCCGCCGGAGGCGACCTTGGCGAGCGGGCGCAGCGGCTGGCCTGGATTGGCGCTGACGCGAAATTCGACCTCATCGGCGCCGTGCGGCGCAGGGTCGTCCCCGCGCGCGGTGAGGGCGACTTCGAAGCGCCCTCCGGCCATGCCGAGCGCCTGCATGTGCGTCGTCACC
>JAPTUI010000116.1 GCA_028067895.1 Pseudomonadota bacterium
ACCGGTCTGTCATCTCGGGACGAGTGGGTGTTTCGGGGCGAGCGGCGCGCCGCTCGCCTTCCTCCTCGAGCTCGAGGGGGTGATTGCCGAGCGCATCAGCGCGCGGCCCGAAGGCAGCTACACGGCGAAGCTGTACGAGCGGGGTACGACGCGTATGGCTCAGAAAGTCGGCGAGGAGGGACTGGAGGTCGCGCTCGCTGCGGTTGCCGAGGACGAGGACAAGCTGGTCGCGGAGTCCGCCGACCTCCTCTATCACCTGACGCTGCTGCTGTTGAGCCGCGGGTTGTCCCTGGAGCGCGTGACGGCGGAGCTGCGCGCCCGACACGCCAGCCGCGGTTGATCGCTCCGCGCTAGCGGCGCGGGGGACTCGCTCCGGCAGGCGCTCCGATGGCGCGCGGCGCTGCGCTCCACTCATGCGTTTCGCTGCGTTCGCGCTGGGCGAGTGCCTCACGGCGGTCAAACTCGGCCCGAGCCGCGTCGAGCTCGGCCAAATGCCCGCGCGCCCAATGCGCCAGCTGGGTCACCGGCTCGCGCAGCGACTGCCCGAGTGCGGTCAGTTCGTATTCCACACGCGGGGGCACGACGGGAAAAACGGTGCGCTTGACCAGTCCGTCGCGCTCCAGACCGCGCAGACACAAGGTCAGCATGCGCTGGGAGATGCCGCCGATCGCGCGCTTCAGATCCGAGAAGCGGCGCGGCCCGTCGGCGAGCATGATGATGATCAGCACGCTCCATTTCTCGGACACTCGGTACTTTGGGGACAGCCATCCGTGCGCTGCGTGCCCCCCTGGGTTACGCCGGTTTCACTCTGTCGCATGACTGTGCCTTCTTGTGTTCGTGCCGCGCGGACTTACATACTTAGCCTTGGTACTTATTTTATACCATACCGAGGCGCCCCATGAAACTCCTGCATATCGACACCAGCATTCTCGGCCAGAACTCCGTCAGCCGGCAATTGACCGCCGCCATCGTCGCACGCCTGCGCGCGGTGCACCCGGAACTCGAAGTCAGCTACTTGGACCTCGGCGCCGAGCCGCTCGCACACCTCTCCGGTGCGCATCTCGCGGCCGGCCAGGGCGCCACCCCGGAATCGGCTGCCCTGGCCCAGGACCTGCAGCGCGGCCGCGAAGCGCTCGAGGCGTTTCTCGCTGCCGATATCATCGTCGTCGGCGCTCCGATGTACAACTTCACCGTGTCCTCGCAGCTCAAGGCATGGGTCGATCGGGTGTGTGTGGCCGGCAAGACCTTCCGCTACGGCGACAGCGGCCCGCAGGGCCTCGCCGGGGGCAAGAAGGTGTTCGTCGCCTCGTCGCGTGGCGGGTTTTACGGCCCGCAGAGCCCGGCGGCGGCCCTGGAGCACCAGGAGAGCTACCTGCGGGGCGTGTTCGGCTTCCTCGGTATCACGGAGGTGACCTTCGTGCGCGCCGAGGGCGTTAACATCAGCCCGGACCAGCGTCAGGCTGCGATCAGCGCTGCGGCGGCCGAAGCGGCCCAGCTGGCCGCGTGACCCCTGCGAACCTCATTTCGACCGGAGACCGCCATGAATACTCTTGCGACCCGCAGCGTCGAGCGTCTGGTGCGCGGCATGCCCACCTCGGATGGCGCGGGGGTCAAACTGACGCGCGTGATCGGCCAGCCGCAGCTCGCCGATCTCGATCCGTTCCTGATGCTCGATGAGTTCGGCACCGACAATCCCGGCGACTACATCGCGGGCTTTCCCGACCATCCACACCGCGGTTTCGAGACGGTGACGTACATGCTCGACGGACGCATGCGCCATCGCGACAACCACGGCCACGAAGGGGTGCTCGTTCCCGGCAGCGTGCAGTGGATGACCGCCGGACGCGGCATCATCCACTCGGAGATGCCCGAGCAGCAGGAGGGGCGCATGCGCGGCTTCCAGCTGTGGATCAACCTGCCGGCGCGCGAGAAGATGACCGCGCCGCGCTACCAGGAATTCGGGCCGCAGCGCATCCCCACGGTCGAGGTGGCGGCCGCCCGCGTGAAAGTGATCGCTGGAACGGTCGCGGGCGTGACCGGCCCGATCGCGCAGCCGGCCACGGAGCCAACCTACCTCGACATCGAACTTCCCTCGGGCGCTCAGTTCATCCACGACCTGCCGGCCGGGCACGCCGGATTCGTTTACGTCTACGAGGGTGCGGTGGGCATCAGCGCGGGCGAGGTCGTGACCCCGGTCGAGACGCACGACTTGGCCGTGCTCGGCGACACCGGCGCGGTGCACATCGAAGCGCGTCCGGGCGCGGCCCCGGCGCGGCTGATCCTGGTCGCCGGCAAGCCGCTGCGCGAGCCGGTCGCCAAGTACGGTCCGTTCGTCATGAATACCCGCGAGGAGCTGATGCAGGCCTTCCAGGACTTCCAGAGCGGGCGATTCTGACCTGAGGGCGCGCCGCGCCGGCGGCGCGCCCTTGATCCGGCCGGCCGCAGCGTCCGTTCGCGTCCTATACTGGGGCGATGAACCTGCATCATCTGGCGATCTTCGCCACGGTCGCCGCCACCGGCAGCCTCACCGCCTCGGCACGCAAGCTGCACGTGTCCCAGCCGGCGCTGTCGCGCGAACTCAAGGCGTTCGAGCAGCGTCTCGGGGTGACGCTGTTCGAACGCCACGCCAAAGGCATGCGCCTGACGCAGGCCGGCGAAGTACTGAACCGCTATGCCGTGCGGCTGTTCGAACTCGAGCGCACCGCCGAAGCGGCCATGCAGGAGATCGCCGGGGCGCTGCGCGGCCGCCTGACCCTCGGGGCGAGCAACACGATCGGTACCTATGTATTGCCGCCGCTGCTGGCGACCTTCCGCCGGCAGCGCCCGCACGTCGAGATCTCCTTGTTCGTCGGCAACACCGAGCAGGTCTCCCAGGGCGTCGATGACATGCGCTTCATGCTCGGGTTCATCGAGGGCCCTCTGCATCTGCAGGGTCTGCGCAGCACCGTCTTTCAGCACGATGAAATCATGCCCGTGGCGGCTCCGGATCACCCCCTGTTCGCGCGCAATGCACTCCAGCCCGAGGACCTCTCCGGTGAGCCGCTGCTGATGCGCGAACACGGCTCCGGGACCCGGGAGTTGATCGCCGCGGCGCTGCAGCGCCAGAACATCACACCGGGCGAGACTATGGA
>JAPTUI010000572.1 GCA_028067895.1 Pseudomonadota bacterium
GGCGGGCCTGGAGCTGGAGTCGATCACGCCGGCGGCAGCGCCGTTCACCGGGGTGCTGGTCGGGGAAATCCTCAGCGCCGAGAAGCACCCGCAGGCCGACAAGCTGCGTATCTGCCGGGTGGCCACCGGGCAGGGCGAGCCGCTGCAGATCGTCTGCGGCGCGCCCAATGCACGCGCTGGACTGAAGAGCGCACTCGCCGTGGTCGGCGCAGTGCTGCCGGGGGGCCTGAAGATCAAGGCCGCGAAGTTGCGCGGTGCGGAGTCTGCGGGCATGTTGTGCTCTCCGAAGGAGCTCGGGCTCGCGGAGGACTCCGATGGCATCCTCGAGCTGCCGGCGGATGCGCCGATTGGGATGCCGCTGCGTGAGTACCTGCAGCTCGACGATGCGACGCTTGACCTCAACGTGACGCCCAATCGCGGTGATGCGCTTTCGATTCTCGGGGTCGCCCGCGACGTTGCGGCGCTCTCGGGTCGTGCCCTGAAGATCCGCACGCCTGACGCGAGGAGTCCCGGTCACGGCGACACCGTGACGGTGCATCTGGATGCGCCCGCGGGCTGTCCGCGATTTGCCGGTTGTGTGCTGCGGGGAGTCGACAACACGGCGCCGACGCCAATCTGGATGCGCGAGCGGCTGCGGCGGGCCGGTGTGCGCTCGATCAGCCCGGTGGTCGACGTCACCAATTACGTGATGCTCGAGCTCGGCCAGCCGATGCACGCCTACGATCTGGCCCAACTCCAGGGTCCGATTAGAGTGCGTCAGGCAGCGGCTGGCGAGTCGATCACGCTGCTCGATGGTCGCAGCGTCGAGCTCGCGCCCGACGTTCTGTTGATCACGGATGCGGCGGGTCCCGTCGGGATTGCCGGGATCATGGGCGGCGAGCGCACGGCGGTGAGCGCTGGGACCACGGATGTGTTTCTCGAAGTGGCGTATTTCGCGCCGGATGCCGTCATCGGGCGCGCTTTGCGCTGGGGATTGAGCACCGACGCCAGTCAGCGCTTCGAGCGCGGCGTCGATCCGGCAGGCCAGGCGTACGCCCTGGAACGCGCGCTTGAACTGATGCAGCGTATTGCCGGCGGGACGGCCGGACCGCTCACGCTCACGGAATCCGAAGACGATCGTCCTGCGCGGCCCCCGGTCGTGCTGCGCCGTTCGCAGCTCGCGCGACTCCTGGGCGCACACATCCCCGATGAGCGCGTGTGCGCCGTGCTGGAGCATCTCGGCATGCGGGTGCAGGTGCTGCCGGAAGGCTGGGAGGTCGGCCCGCCGTCGCACCGGTTCGACATCGCGCTCGAAGCGGATCTGATCGAGGAAGTGGCCCGGATCGTGGGCTACGAAGCCATCGAGGAGCGGGACGCACTCGCCGCCGAGCGGGTCCGCCCGCTCCCGGAGTTCGTGCCGACGGAGCGGGCGGTGCTCGAGCTGCTCGCCACGCGGGGCTATCAGGAAGCCATCACCTACGCATTCGTAGATCCGCAGCGGCAACAGCAGCTGTTTGGGGATCGCAGCGCGCCGCGCCTCGCCAACCCTATCGCGAGCGATCTGTCGGTCATGCGCGTCTCGCTGTGGCCGGGCTTGCTCGGCGCGGCGCTCGAGAATCAACGCCGCCAGCGCGACCGGATCCGCCTGTTCGAGCACGGTGCCCGGTTCGAGCAGCGTGACGGCGTGACCCACGAGATCGAAACGCTGAGTGCCGTGGCCTGCGGGCCGCGGATGCCGCAGCAGTGGGGCCTGCCACGCCCGATGCGCGAGGCGGCAGATTTCTTCGACGTCAAGGGCGATCTCGAGGCGCTGCTCGCCGCGGTCTCGTCCGGCGCGGTGTTCAGCTTCGTGCCTGGCGAGCATCCGAGCCTGCATCCGGGGCGCTCGGCGCGCGTGCTGCGGGCCGGTGATCCGATCGGCTGGGTCGGCGAGCTGCACCCGTCTCTGGTCCGCGCGCAGCAGTTCGTGCACACTCCGGTGCTGTTCGAGCTCGATTGGGCCGCTTTGGCGCTCGATCGCCCCGTGTACCGGGAAATTTCGCGCCAGCCGCAGGTGCGGCGCGATCTGGCCGTGGTCGTGGACGAATCTGTGCCTTTAAGTCGGCTCGCCGAGCGTGTAGCCTTGGTCGGATCGAGCCTGTTGCGAGATCTCCGCGTTTTCGACGTCTATCGCGGTCCGGGGATCGAGGATGGTCGAAAAAGCGTCGCTTTGGGCTTGATTTTTCAGGACTTTTCTCGCACGCTTACTGACGACGACGTGGCCCGCCTCGTCGCCGCAGTGGTGGCGGATTTGCGCGTGAGCTTCAACGCAAGTATACGAGAATAGATAATGGCGCTGACCAAGGCGGAGATGGCCGAAGCTCTGTTCAACCAGCTGGGTTTGAACAAACGGGAGGCCAGGGAACTGGTGGATCTGTTCTTCGAGGAGGTGCGTGCGGCGCTCTCGAGCGGCGAGCAGGTCAAACTCTCGGGGTTCGGTAATTTCGACCTCAGAGATAAGAATCCGCGGCCGGGCCGCAATCCCAAGACGGGTGAGGAGATTCCGATCACCGCCAGGCGCGTGGTGACGTTCCGTCCCGGACAGAAACTGAAGGCACGGGTCGAAGCGTATGTTGGAGCCCAAGAATAACGCCGAGCTGCCGGCGATCCCCGGCAAGCGCTATTTCACCATCGGCGAGGTGAGCGACCTGTGCGGCGTCAAACCGCACGTGCTGCGCTATTGGGAGCAGGAATTTCCGCAGCTCAAGCCGGTCAAGCGGCGCGGCAACCGCCGCTATTATCAGCGCCAGGACGTGATCGTGATCCGCCAGATCAGAAGTCTGCTCTATGAGCAGGGCTTCACCATTGGCGGGGCGCGCAATCACCTGACGGGCGATGAGGCCCGTACGGACGTGTTCCAGAGCCAGCAGATCGCCAAGCAGATGCGCCTGGAGCTCGAGGAGCTGCTGAAGATCCTCAGGCGCTGATCCTCTCCCGCTCGAGGCGGGATTCGGGGTATCATTGCCGTTCGCACGAGAGATCCCCGCTCGTGTCGGTCAGAAGAACAATGTCTTTCGTCGGAGCGTGGCGCAGTCTGGTAGCGCACTTGCATGGGGTGCAAGGGGTCCCGAGTTCAAATCTCGGCGCTCCGACCATCAAAAACGAGCGGTAAC
>JAPTUI010000319.1 GCA_028067895.1 Pseudomonadota bacterium
GCTCACCGAGGGCTACGAGGGGTTCGCGCGCACCGCTCTTGCGGAGCGGCGCGAAGCCGCCTGGCCGCCGTTCAGCCGCCTCGCCGCGGTGCGCGATTCGGCCCGCACCGCCGAGGCCGCCCTGCAGTTCCTCACCGAGGCGCGCGCGCTGGCCGCCGGCGTGCGCGGCGTGCGCCTGCTCGGCCCGGTCCCGGCGGCAATGGCCCGGCGCGCCGGCCGGCATCACGCACAGCTGCTGATCGAGAGCGCCGAGCGCGGCGCACTGCACCGCTTCCTCGAGGCGTGGCTGACGCAGATCGCTGCACTGCCGAGCGCGAGGCGCGTGCGCTGGGCACTCGACGTCGATCCGATGGAGCTGTTTTAATCGGGTAGAATTCGCTGTTCCCCCCGATGCGGACCAGATTTCCTTGAAGCGACAACTCGAGCAACTTCTCGCCCGCGCCCTGGAGAGCCTCGGCGGCACGCTCGCCGAAGCCGCCACCATCGGCGCCGTGACCGTCGAGCGCAGCCGCGATGCGCGACACGGGGATTTTTCGTCCAACATCGCGCTGCGCCTGGCGAAGGCTGCGCGCAGCAATCCGCGCACACTCGCCGAGCGCATCATGGCCGCGCTGCCGCCGAATCCTGCGGTGCTGCGCACGGAAATCGCCGGCGCCGGGTTCATCAACTTCTTTCTCTCCCCGGCCGCCTACGCCGAGGAACTCGCCGCAATTCACGCGCACACCGCGCGCTACGGACACAGCGCGCTCGGGCGCGGCGAGCGGGTGCTCCTCGAGTTCGTGTCGGCCAATCCGACCGGTCCGCTGCACGTCGGCCATGGCCGGCAGGCGGCCTACGGCGCGACGCTGGCGAACATCCTCGCGGCGAGTGGCTTCGAAGTGACGCGCGAGTACTACATCAACGACGCGGGACGCCAGGTCGACATTCTGGCCGTCAGCACGTGGGTACGTTATCTCGAGGCCTGCGGTGAGTCGCTGCCATTTCCCGAAAATGGCTACCGCGGCGATTACGTGCGCGAGATCGCCGCGCAACTGCGCTCGGCGGAGGGCGATGCGCTGCGCCACGGCGCAGCGAGCGTGCTCGCCGCCCTGCCGCCGGATGCGCCCGAAGGGGACAAGGAGGTGTACATCGATGCACTCATCGGACGGGCCCGCGAGCTGATCGGCTCGGAGGGGTTCGCGCGCGTGCTGGCCCTGTCGCTCGAGCGCATGTTGGCCGACATCCGCGAGGATCTGCAGCAGTTCGGTGTGCATTTCGACCGCTGGTACTCGGAGCGCGAGCTGGAGCGCAGCGGTGCTATCGACCGCGCGCTCGCGCGGCTCGAGCGCGACGGCCGGCTGTACCTCGAGCAGGGGGCGACTTGGTTCCGCGCCACGGAATTCGGCGACGAGAAAGATCGTGTGGTCGTGCGCGAGAACGGCCAGAAGACCTATTTCGCATCCGACATCGCCTATCACCTCGAGAAGCGCGAGCGCGGCTTCGCGCGTCTGATCGATGTGTTGGGAGCCGATCACCACGGGTACGTGGCGCGCGTGCGCGCCGGCCTCACCGCCATGGGCGAGCCCGGGGAGAGCCTTGAGGTGAACCTGATCCAGTTCGTCAGCTTGTTCCGCGGCGGAGAGAAGATCCCCATGGGCAAGCGCGAGGCGCAGTTCGTGACGCTGCGCCAGCTGCGCGAGGAAGTCGGCAATGACGCCTGCCGGCTGTTCTACCTGATGCGCAGTCACGATCAGCCGCTGGATTTCGACCTGGAGCTCGCCAAGTCGCGCACCAACGAAAATCCGGTGTACTACATCCAGTACGCGCACGCGCGGGTTGCGAGCGTGCTGAAGCAGATGACCGCGCGCAATCTCGAGTTCGACCGTGCCGAGGGCCTCGCCCACACCGCGCTGCTCGCGAGCGCGCATGAGCAGGCCGCACTCGCTTGCGTCACGCGCTTCCCGGAGGCGCTGGAGCAGGCCGCGGTGAATCGCGCGCCGCACGTGCTGGTGCATTACCTGCGGGAACTGGCCAACGCGCTGCACACCTATTACAACGCCGAGCCCTTCCTGGTCGAGGACTCCAAGGTGCGCAATGCGCGCCTTGCGCTGGTGATCGGCGTACAGCAGGTCCTGCGCAACGGCCTTGGCTTGCTCGGCGTGAACGCGCCGGAGAGCATGTGAGCCGATGTCACAGCTCACCACCCGGGATTACAAAGGCGCCGCACGCCGCGAAGGAGGGCCGAGCGGCGGCCTGAAGGAATTTCTCCTCGGCGCTCTTGCCGGTGCTCTGCTCGCGGGCTTCGGCACCGCGCTCGTGATGCATCACGAGTACCGCTCGCGACGGACCTGTACCGCGGCCGCCACCTCGGCCACCGCTTCGCCTGCGGCGCCCACCCCCGCTCCGGCACCGCGCCGCGCGGCACCGCCGGCGGCAGCCGCCCGCACGACACCCGCACCGCAGGTCGCGCTGCGCACCGCGTCGGCCCCCCGGATTCGCCGCTCAGCACACCCGCAGAGCGGCCCGGCCCAGCCTCAGTACGATTTCTACCAGATGCTGCCGAACCTCAAAGTGATCGTTCCGCGGCCGACCGCGCCGGGGGCGCATGCCGCCGGAGTACGCGGCGCCGCTGCCTACGGCGGCTACGTGCTGCAGGTCGGTTCCTACAGCGATGCCGCGCAGGCCGAGCGCATCATCTCCGAGCTCGACAGCGTGGGGATCATCGCGCATGTCGACACCGTGCAAAGCCGCGGCGTCACGCTGCACCGGGTTCGCATCGGTCCGATCACCGAGGCGTCCGAGCTGGCGCGCATCCGCGGCACGCTGCACGCGCTGCGCCTGCCGGCGATCGTGATTCCGGGCGCCGTGCACTGAGGCGCCCGCCGGCTCAGTCCTCCGCGATCGAGCGGAAGTCCAGACCCAGGGAGCGCAACTTGCGGTACAGGTGGGTACGCTCCATGCCGACCCGCTTGGCGAGCTGCCCAACCTTACCGTTGCACAGCAGCAGCTGCTGCTGTAAGTAGGCCCGCTCGAACTGCTCGCGCGCCTCGCGCAGCGGCAGCGCCAGCAGATCCTGCTTGACCAGCGGCTCGCCGGCCGGTGCCTGCACGGCAAGCTCACGCTCGACTTCCTCCAGACCGATCTCCTCGCCG
>JAPTUI010000168.1 GCA_028067895.1 Pseudomonadota bacterium
AGGTGAGCGCGAGCTGCCGCGGGGCGAGACGCGCCGGCGGCGCCGGACGCGAGCGGTTCGCGATGCGCTGCGGCCAGGGGCGCGGTCGCGCCGTCACGGCCCAGCGCAGAAACTCGCGCCAGCTCGTGCCGGTGCGTACGTGCGGGTTGAAGAAACGTCGTCCGTCGAAGTGATCGGAGCGATGCGGTGCGCGTCCGGTCAGTGTCCGGCGCTGCGCGGAGTCCTCGGCCGCCGTAACTTTCGTCTCGACTCGATCGCTGCTCGAGAGCATGTGGTCACACGCTGCGGCGGTTGGATTACCGTTGTGCACAGCTTAATGCCGGTGCGTTACCGTTTTATTGCAACATCAAACAAGTTTGATGTAAGTGCCGTTGCAGTGTTGTGATCGCATCGGGCGAGCGATGCTTCGCGCGCCGGTGCGCCATCCGCGAGGGCGGCGCGCCGGCCGGTGCGGCCGAGCGGGGCTGCGGGGGTTGTTTCCGGCGCAGGGCTCTTGCTACGGTAGCGCCTTTACGGTCGGCACGGCCGCAGGGCGGGGCATCATGGGCACACAGGCGATCAACCTTCGCAGCAAGTTCGGGCAGATCACGCAGCTCTGGTCACCGCGGGTGATCGCGCAGCTCAACGACTACCAGTTCAAGCTGGTGCGGCTGCAGGGCGAGTTCATCTGGCACGATCACCCGGACACCGACGAGGCGTTCCTGGTGCTCGAGGGGTGTCTGCGGATCGATCTGGACGGGGGGGAGAGTGTCGAGCTCGGCGCGGGTGAGCTGTACGTGGTGCCGAAAGGGCGACGGCACAGGCCCTCGGCACTCGAGGAGGCCAAGGTGCTGCTGATCGAGCCGAACGGGGTTCTCAATACGGGGCGCGAGGGCGGCCCGCGGACGGTGCAGAATGACCAGTGGATCTGACGGGCAGCCCGTGAGCGCTGCGGGCGGGGAAGCGCAGCCGGGGGTCCTGGCGCGCGTGGACGGTTACATTCTTTCGGACGATCCGGCGCGATTGGATTTCGAGGCCGTGCATGCGTACCTGCGCCGCTCCTACTGGGCGAAGAACATTCCTCTGCAGATCGTGCAACGGGCACTCAAGGCGTCGTTGTGCATCGGCCTCTATGCCCCTGACGGTGCCCAGGTGGGGCTGTGCCGGCTGATCAGCGACTACACGACGTTCTGTTACGTCTCGGATGTCTACGTCCTCGAGGCGCACCGCGGCCGCGGGCTGTCCAAGGCAATGATGCGTGCGGCGCTGGAACATCCGCGCTTGCAGGGACTGCGGCGCTGGTCGCTCGTGACCCACGACGCGCAGAGCCTCTACGAGCAGTTCGGCTTTCGGCCGGTCGCACATCCGGAGCGGCACATGGAGCGGCTCAATCCGCAGATCTACCTACAAGAGACGCCGGCCGCAGAGGAATGAGGGCGCACCGCCCGGGGCGCCGCACGGGTATGCTGTGCCGCCGGAGCGATCCTGAGCGAATCCACCCGAGCGGAGTGCCCCATGTCCCCTAGCGCAAGCGGATCGGCAGCTGAGCGCGTGCGTGAGCTGTCGGTCGCCGACTACCAGCTGCTGGCGGAGTTTCGCCACGTGCTGGCGCGCTTTCTGGCCTTCAGCGCGTCGGCGGCGACGGAGGCCGGTCTGGCGCCGCGCCAGCACCAGGCGCTGCTCGCCATCAAGGGCGCCCCGGGCGGGGCGCCGATGACCGTCGGGGATCTGGCCGAGCGGCTCGTGATCCGCCACCACAGCGCGGTCGAGCTGGTCGACCGCATGGTGAGCAGCGGCTATCTGCGCCGGCGCACCGACCCGGGTGACCGCCGGCGTGCGATTCTCGTGCTGACGGCCAATGCCGAGCGCACCCTGGCCGGGCTGTCGGCTGCGCACCGGGACGAACTGCGCCGCATCGCGCCGCTGCTGAGCACGCTGGTGACTGAGCTCGGCAGCGCGCCGTGAACGGACCTGTCAGCGCAGCCGTCGGTAGGGTTGCAGCGAGGGCGGCAGTGGGATCGCCGCGGGCAGCGCCGGATCGGCAATCGGCTGAGCGGCCGTGAGCGCCAGCGGTACGACTCCGGCCCAACAGCCGAGCGCATAGTCGCGCTCATCGTCTATCGGTGGACCGGTGCGGATCTTGGCCGAGGCCTCCTCGATCGGCAGGCGCAACACGGTGGTGGCCCGGGTCTCCAGGTCATCTGCGGGGCGCACCTCGCGGCTGCGGCCGGGGGCGATGTGCTCGAGGAGTGCATCGAACGCCCGACGCTTCTCCGGCAGTTCAGTCACTTCCTGCGCGCGGCCGAGGAGCACCACGGAGCGGTAGTTCATGGAGTGGTGAAACGCCGAGCGGGCGAGAACCAGGCCATCGAGCAGAGTCACCGTGACGCACACCTGTGCCCCCTCGCGCAGCGAGCGCAGCATGCGGCTGCCGACCGACCCGTGCACGTAGAGATGCTCCTCGATGCGCACGTAGACCGTCGGCAGCACGTAGGGCTGACCGTCGACCTCGAAGCCGACGTGGCAGATCAGGGCCTCATCGAGGATGGCGTGGACGGTCGCTCGGTCGAAGGACCCTCGATCGGGCCGGCGTACCAGGCGGGTTCGGGGGGTGACGGTCAGCGTACTCATCGGCGCTCCTGCGGGCTGTCGGGACGGACAGGGTGGCCGTAGAATGGTCTGTCGCAAAGGGCCAGTTATCTGAAAATAAATAGACCAGTTGCACGGTGGGAGATCGTCTTGAGCTTGGACGAGGCGGACACCGAGCCGCTGGCGCGCCGTATCGCCCGCGCCATCGCCGCGGAGGTGCGTCGCGGTCGGTTGCGGCCGGGGGCGAGGTTGCCCGGCAGCCGCACGCTGGCGCGCCAGCTGCACGTTCATCGCAACACCGTGATTGCAGCCTACGAGCAGCTGGCCGCAGAGGGCTGGACTGAGCCGCAACGGGCCCGCGGGACGTTCATTGCGCACTCGGTGCCGCGAACGCCGCAGCGACTGCGGCGCACCGGCCCGAACCCGGTCAGCAGCGCGGGGTCGGCCGGGTTCGAGGTGCGCGCAGCGGACGGGCGAAACGCCGAGACGCCGCGGGGGCGGCGGTGCTCCAGCGGTTGAAGGTCGGGGTGCCGTCTCGGGCGGAGCTCCCGCTGGCGAGCC
>JAPTUI010000424.1 GCA_028067895.1 Pseudomonadota bacterium
GAGAGCCGCGCCCGTTCGTTGAGCAGACGCTGGATCTGCTGATCGACGCCGTCGATGCGTTCGCGCACGGCGGTGAGCGCGACAGGGGTGGATGCGGCGCGGCGGCGGACGGGACTCTTGCGTGGCATGTCGGGCAGCGGTCTCAGATGAGGTGGGCGGAGAGCACACCGTGGATGGCGCGCACCGCATCGAGCAGCGGCGCGGCGAGCGTACCGTCGAGGTCGAGCAGCGTGTATGCGTAATCGCCACGCGAGGCATTCAGCAGCGCCGCGATGTTCAGGCCCGCCCCGGCGAGGTGGGTGGAGATCTGCCCGACCACGTTCGGGACGTTGCGGTTGGCGATCGCCAGGCGTGCGCTGCCGGCACGGCGCGCGAGCTGCGCTTCGGGGAAGTTCACGCTGTTGCGCACGTTGCCGTTCTCGAGAAAATCGCGCAACTCATCGGCGGCCATGACCGCGCAGTTCGCCTCGGCCTCCCCGGTGAGCGCCCCGAGATGTGGCAGCGTGATCACGCGCGGATGGCCCTTGAGCAGCCGGGTCGGGAAATCGCACACGTAGGCGTGCAGCCACCCGGCATCGAGCGCCGCGATTACCGCCGGATCCTCGACGATGCCGGCGCGCGAGAAGTTCAGCAGCACCGCGCCTCTGGGCAGCAGCCGCACCCGGTACTCCCCGACCAGGCCGCGGGTCTGCTCGTTCAACGGCACGTGCAGCGTCACCAGGTCTGCACGCGCGAACAGATCATCGAGCGAGAGCGCCTGCTCGACGCCGGAGGAGAGCTGCCAGGCGCGCTGCACGGTGATCTGCGGGTCGTAGCCGAGCACGCGCATGCCGAGCGCCTCGGCGGCATTGGCGACCTCGACGCCGACCGCGCCGAGCCCGACCACCCCGAGGGTGCGACCGCTCAACTCGAAACCGGCGAATGCGCCGCGCCCCTCGCGCACCGCCGCGCCGATCGCAGCATCCTCGCCCCCGAGGCTGCGCGCGAACTCCCAGGCCTGACAGATGTTGCGCGCCCCGAGGAACAGACTCGCCAGCACCAGCTCCTTGACCGCGTTGGCATTGGCGCCCGGGGCATGAAACACCGGGATGCCGCGGCGACTCAACGCCTCGACCGGGATGTGATCGACCGCCGCGCCGGCGCAGGCCACCGCGCGCACCGAGGGGGGCAGCGTGAGCGCATGCATGTCCGCGGCGCGCACCAGCACGGCGTGCGGGTGGGCCAGACCCGCGGCCACCTCATAGCGCTCACGCGGCAGGCGCTCCAGACCCCGCGGGCTGATGTCATTGAGCGTCAGGATCCGGTAGCGCATCGCCGCTCAGCCGTGCCGCCGCTCGAACTGGCGCATGAAACCGACCAGCGCCTCGACGGCCTCGAGCGGCACGGCGTTGTACAGGCTCGCGCGCATCCCGCCGACGGAGCGGTGCCCCTCCAGGTGCGTCAGACCCTCGGCAGCCGCCTCGCGCAGAAACAGCGCATCGAGCTCGGGGCGCGCCAGCGTGAACGGCACGTTCATCCAGGAGCGACAGGTGCGCTCGACCGGATTGCGGTACAGCCCCGAGGCGTCGATGGTCCCGTAGAGCAGCTCCGCCTTGGCGCGGTTGCGCGCCGCCATCGCCGCGAGGCCGCCTTCGGCCTCGATCCACTCGAACACGAGCCCCGCCATGTACCACGCGAAGGTCGGCGGCGTGTTCAGCATCGAGCCATGCGCGGCGAGGCGGGTGTAATCGAGCACGGCCGGCACGTCCGCGCGCGCCCGTCCGAGCAGCGCCTCGTGCACGATGACCAGGCACAGCCCGGCCGGGCCGATGTTCTTCTGCGCTCCGGCGTAGATCAGCCCGAACCGTCCGACCTCGATCGGCCGCGAGAGGATGGTCGAGGACAGGTCCGCCACGAGCGGTACGCTGCCGGTGTCGGGCACGTAGGGGAACTCCACCCCGCCGATGGTCTCGTTCGGGGTGTAGTGCACGTACGCGGCTTGCGGATCGAAGCGCAGCGCCTGCCGGTCCGGCACGGTGGTGTAGCGCGAGGCGGCCTCGTCGGCCGCGACCCGCACGGCCACGCCGAGCCGGCCGGCCTCCTCGATCGCCTTGGCCGACCACACCCCGGTGTTCAGGTACTCCGTCTTCGCCCCGGGCGCGGTGAGGTTCAGCGGCACCGCCGCGAACTGCGCGGTGGCCCCGCCCTGCATGAACAGCACCCGGTAGTGGCTCGGGATCGACAGCAGCGCGCGCAGGCGCGCCTCGGCGGCTTCGGCGAGTGCGGTGAAGGCCTGGCCGCGGTGGCTGACCTCCATCACGGACAGGCCGCTGCCGTTCCAATCGGTCAGTTCCGCGCGGGCGCGCTCGAGAACAGGGAGCGGCAGCGCTGCGGGCCCCGCGGAGAAATTGAACACGCGCACAGTGTCCTTCCGGCCCAAACGTGCAACAAAGGGGGCCTCAGATACTAGCAACTGCCCGCGCGGCCTTCAGAACTTTTGGGCATGAGCGCAGCCGGGGCCGCCCGCCCCCCGGGCACGCCTCGCCGCGCGATTGCGCTACGGCGTCCCGCCCCCAGCGTCGGGGCCCGCCGCCGGCGTCTCGGCCCCCTCGAGCGCCTCGTCCGCCTCGCCCTCGAGCGCCTCGATGCGCTCGATGCCGACCAGCCGTTCGCCCTCGTCGAGACGGATCAGGCGTACCCCCTGGGTGTTGCGTCCGAGCACGGAAATCTCATCGACTGGCGTGCGCACCAGCGTGCCGTTCGAGCTGATCAGCATGATCTCCTCGCCCGGCTCGACCCGCAGCGCCGCCACGGTCGCCCCGTTGCGCTCGGTGGTCTGCAGCGCGATCACACCGAGTCCGCCGCGGCCCTGCACCGGGAACTCCTCGACCGGCGTGCGCTTGCCGTAGCCGCTCGCCGAGGCGCTGAGCACCGCGCCCTCGCCCGCCACGATCAGCGCGATCAGTTCCTGGCCGTCGCTGAGCTTGATGCCGCGCACGCCGGCGGCCTCGCGGCCCATCGCGCGCACCTCGCTCTCGGGGAACCGGATCGCCTTGCCGCCGCTGGAGACCAGGATCACCTCGCGCTGCCCGTCGGTGAGCGCGACCCCGACCAGGCGGTCGTTCTCGTGCAGATCGAGCGCGATGA
>JAPTUI010000161.1 GCA_028067895.1 Pseudomonadota bacterium
GCCGTCACGCGGTCGGATGTGCTGCGCGTCGTGGATAGCATCAAGCGCGGGACCGCCGACCAGTTCATGGCCATGGTGTCGAGCTTCTATAACTGGTCCTACGATCGAGGTGTCGAGGTAGTCAACCCGGCCCGCAACCGGCTGCGAGTGACTGGCGGGCGGCGCATCCGCAGCCGGTCGCTCAGCGATGCAGAGCTCGCGACGATATGGCGGGCGCTCGATGTCGAGGGCGATCCGGCGCGCACGTGTTTTGCCGTGCTGGTCTTCACCGGCTGCCGGCGCCGAGAGGCGACCGGGATGCGCTGGGCCGAGCTGGACCTCGACGCCGGCACGTGGACGTTGCCACCCGAGCGCAGAAAGACCGGTAACAAGGACCCGCGGCCGTTCGTGATCCACCTGCACCCGGTGCTCGTCGCGATGCTGCGCCAGCAGCCCGTCCTCGAGGGCTCACCGTTCGTATTCTGGGGCCGGCGCGACCGGCGCCCGTTCGACTTCCACCACGCGCTGATGCAGCGGCTGGCGAAGCTCCCGATCACTGAGTGGCGCCTGCACGATGTCCGGCGCAGCGTGCGCAGCGGGATGGCTGCGCTCGGCGTGTCACAAGTGGTCGCCGAGATGTGCCTCGGCCACGTCGCAAAGCCGGGGCTCGTGGCAGTGTATGACCAACACAGCTACGGCACCGAAATGCGCGCGGCGTGGCAGAAGTGGGGGGACCACGTCGCGGGTTTCAGAGGGGAGGTGTCATGAAGCCGAGGAAACGAGCATCCCGCGCGTGGCCGCTGCTCGGCGAACGCTCCTACAATCCTGCGGAGTTGACACAGTGTGAAGCCGACTTCAGGGCCGGCGACAAGCTGGCTCTTGCGCATGCCGTGGCAATCTGCGCGTGCACTGACATACCGTTGCCCGAGTGGGCGGCGCGTGCCTTCCTGCAGGGCTTTAACGAGCTGCGAGAATTTAAGGCGAAGTCCTGGGACGACGTGCTCGGCCAGCCGAGACCAAAGGGAACGCACGCGAGCGCGCTGCGCAAACGGCGGGAGCGTTCTTTTCTAACATGGGCACACGTCCAGCGCGCGGCTCGTAGCGGGGCGCCGATCGACAATGAATTGTTTGAGCGTGTGGGCAAGCTCCTTCGCATCGGGCGAGAGTTGGCGAAGCGTTATTATGTCGATGTTGAAACTCGCATTCGCGACTCGGCGCCGCTGTTTTCTGGCGATGGAGCGCAAGCGCTGCTCGAGCTGACAGAGGCGGCCATCGAGGCGCTCGAGCACGCGGAACACGCGAGCTCACCGCAGGACCGCGCGGCCGCTCGGGTGCGGCTTTGGGCCGTGAAGGGGCGCTTTCAGTCGTTCTTTACTCACCCAAAGCGACCTTAAGGCCACGAATTTCCGAAATTTTGGCGCGTTACTGCCGCGCTGAACTGCACTTAACTGCTCCTTATGGCACCGGTTGTGCCGAAGGAGTAGATCGTGGAACTTCTGACCAGACCGTTGGCGGCTCGATACATCACGGCCGCAACGAGCATCCCAACCTCAAGCCAGGCGCTCGCCGACCTGCATCGGCGTGGCAGGGGGCCAAAATTCTCAATCCTGCGGGGCCGTGCCGTTTACACCAAGCAGGGGCTCGAGGAGTGGCTGGCCGCTGAGCTGGCACGAACCGCTCGAGAGCGAGTGGCGTAAGTGGCGCCGAAATGCGCCGCGCCCCGGCTGGCACCGGGGAGCGCGGCTGACTCAACGGGAACCGCTCGGACGAACGGCACGCGGATCATAGCACAGTCGGCAGTTGGTGCATTTATCGCCGGCCTGCCCGAGCCACGCCACGGCCGGATTCTGACCAGCGGCTCTGTCGTCGACTCGTGGCGTCATAAACCGCTCGCCGTCCGAGAGCGCCTGCGCCGCGAGCGCATCACCCGGGTGCGACCGTGAGCGCGCCCAGAGATCTGCGCGAGGCGATCGAGGGCGCCTGCACCACGAGCACGGCCGTACACGACGCCTCGATCCGCCGAGCGCAGGCCGACCGAGCCGCCGTGCCTGGAATCCCGCGCCGGTTCGATCCGAATTTCCGCGCGATCAATTCTGAGTACCGCCTCGCGCTCTCGGAGTATCGGCAGCGCGTCACCGTTGTCCGCAGATTGTTCGCCGCGAGTCGCGGGTGGACCATCGGCAAACACTTCACCATCAGGATGCTTCGCGCCGGTTCTCCAGGACGCACGCGCGATGATTATCGTGGCGAGAGTCTGCATCCCGTCATTGACCATCCCGAGTATTTCCGCCTGCCGGTTCGCCCTTGGCGCCCCGCTGCGATTCTCTCGCACAGTTATGTGCCGCGCGAGCAGATCCTGACATTCGCAGCCGATCGTGGACTCGATGCGGAGTTCCTGGAGTCGAGTTGGTACTACCCAGGCGGCACGACGGCTGTGGTGTTGACCGCAAAGGTGCAGCAATGAGCAGCACTACGAAACTGATCCAGAAGTCTATCCTCGCGCCGCTTGCCAAAACGGCATGGAGTCACGACGCTTTCTCACTCCACAAATTCGGGACACTATTACAACATCACGCAGAGGCCGACTTGACGGACGGTGCAACCTGCTGTTACCACCTGTCGGACGATAAGGAAGTGTCCAACACCATAACTGCCTGTGAGCTGCGCGCCATTGTAAACGAGGGCGCGATTCAGCCGAACATGCACTACGGGGATGCGGTGAATCAACACTGGCTACACTCGCTCGAACAATTCTATGCCGAGGTGACGGTAGCGTGGCAGGCCCACCAGCAGCGTACCGATGCGCTCGCCGGAACGCCGGCAGGGAGGATTGCGAAGTGAACGCCGCGCCCGAGACCACCGTCGTGATGCAGGCCGCGCTGCAGCTCGCCGAGGAATACGGCCTGCC
Organism: Pseudomonadota bacterium; assembly: GCA_028067895.1. Classification (GTDB taxonomy): domain Bacteria; phylum Pseudomonadota; class Gammaproteobacteria; order Steroidobacterales; family Steroidobacteraceae; genus 13-2-20CM-66-19. The sequence goes on from JAPTUI010000161.1 coordinate 2,888, forward strand.
GGTTTTTCCATGCCGGCCGGACAAGCGGCCGTACACCGAACACGGCTTCAAGGACGCAACGACCAACCTCGACATGATCGAGGAATGGTGGAACCGCTGGCCGGAGGCGCTGATCGGCGTGCCGACCGGGAAGGCCAGCGGACTTGTTGTGTTGGACGTAGACCCCGACGGACTCGGCTGGTATCAAGAGCAGGCCGACAAACTCAGCGCCGGCCGTATTCACCGCACGAGGCGCCA
>JAPTUI010000009.1 GCA_028067895.1 Pseudomonadota bacterium
TTCGACGGCGCGGATACGACCCAACAGGCCGAGCGCGAGGAACGCCACGGTGAGCGCAGCGGCAGCGCGCGGCCACCGGCGCCAGAGATTGCGCCACAGCAACCACGCGACCGCAACGGAAGGCCGGCGGGTGGCTCGAAGCGCCGGACGATCGTCCATCGGCACCATCCCCTTGAGTGAACTGCGCACAGGATACGCTGCGCGTGCTACGGGTGCTGCCGGCGCGCCACCTCGATGATCGCACTCTCGTTGACACCGGCAGGCATGGACTCGGCAAGTTGTCCGAACCAGCGTGCGGCGAGCGCGCCGAACGGGGCGCCGGCGCCGAGCTTGCGCGCCAGCGCCAGCGCATACTCGACGTCCTTCAAGCGCAGTTGCGGCGTGAAGTGCACCGGCTCGGCGTGTTGATTCTCGGCCATCCGACGCGTATTGCGGATCACCTGCGGACTGGCGGCCTGCCCGCTGCCGAGCGCCTGTGCGAGCTGCATCGGCTCGAGGCCCGCGCGCTCCCCGAACGCCATCGCCTCGGCGGCCGAGGCGATCTGAACCGCGCCGAGCAAATTCACCAGCAGCTTGTAGGCCGTACCGGTGCCGATCGGCCCGAAGTGGATGATCGAGCGGGCCAGTGCATCGAGCAACGGCCGGGCTGCCTCGAGATCGGCTCGGTGCGCGCCGACGAGGAGCGTCAATGCACCGTCGGCCGCCTGCTCAGGCAGACCCGTCACCGGGGCATCGAGATACCGCACATCGACCGCGGCGGCGCGCGCACTCAACTCGAGCACCCAATCGTGCGAGAGCGTCGAGCACTCGATCAGCATTGCGCCGCTTGGTAGCGCACCGAGTGCGCCGTCGGCTCCGAGCCAGAGCGCGCGCGAGGCCGCATCGTCGGCCACCATCGAGAATGCAGCGACCGCACCCATGCATGCCTCGCGAGGCGTCGCGCAGCGGCGTGCCCCCGCCGCGACCAGCGCATCGGCGCGCGAGGCCGTGCGATTGAACACCCGCAGCTCGACCCCGGTGCTGCGCAGCCGGCCGGCCATGCCGAGACCCATGCGGCCCAGCCCCAGGAACGCCACCATCACCATACGCCCTTCACCTCACCGAGCCGCATACCCGCCGCCCGTCCCGGTCAGCTGCGCTGGCGGAGCGCTTCGAACCGGGCGAGCGCGCGCTTGCGTGCCTCGTCGTGCTCGACGATCGGCCGTGGGTAGGTCTCCCCGAGCCGCACGCCGGCCTCCGCCAGTTCGAGCGGCCTGGCGTTCCAGGGCGCGTGGATCGCCGGGGCCGGCAGTGCACGCAGTTCGGGCAGCCAGCGGCGAAGGTATTCGCCGTCGGGATCGAATCGCTCACTCTGCGCAACCGGGTTGAAGATGCGGAAGTACGGCGCGGCATCAACCCCGCATCCGCTGACCCACTGCCAGTTGAGCGCGTTGCTGGCGCGGTCTGCATCGAGGAGCGTGTCCCAGAACCACGCCTCGCCGCGCTGCCAGGGCACGAGCAGATCTTTCACCAGGAAAGAGCCGACGATCATACGCACGCGGTTGTGCATCCAGCCGGTGTGCCAGAGCTGACGCATGCCGGCATCGACGATGGGATAGCCGGTGCGCCCCCGGCACCAGGCCTCGAACCCGGCGGGATCCTCGCGCCAGCCGAACGCCTCGAACTCCTGGCGCAGCGGACGCTGCGGCAGACTCGGAAAATGATGCAGGGTATAGCGCGCGAACTCCCGCCAGCCGAGCTCGCGCAGAAAGCCGTTGCCCACCAGTTCGGCCCGCCCGCCACCCGGGGCGTTCAGCAGTGCACGCCAGATCTGCCGGGCGCTGATCTCCCCGAAACACAGATGCGGCGAGAGCCGCGAGGTCCCCTCGACCGAGGGCACGTCGCGGGCCGTGCGGTAGCTGTCGAACCGCCGGCCGAGGAACTCGCGCAGCCGCAGCCGCGCCCCCTTCTCCCCCGGGGTCCACACCGGCGCAAACCCACTGTCCCACCCCAAACCCGGCAGCAGTCCCCAGTCCTCGAGTCGCTCGCTACGCGGGGCGCTCGCGCCGCCGGTGAGCGTGCGCGGCACCGGCAGCGGCGGCGCCACCTCCAGCGCGCTCAAGCGGTTCCAGAACGCGGTGAACACCTTGAACGGCCCGCCGCTGCCGGTGCGCAACGCACCGGGCTCGGCGAGCATCGCCCCGGGCAATGACTCGAGTGCCGCGCCGCAGCGGCGCAGCGGTCCGGCCAGCGTCTCATCGAGTGCATCGAGGAGCGGATCATAGGTGCGGTTGCAGAACACGCGTGTCGCGCCACTTTCGGCAATCACCTCGCGCAGGACCGTGTCGCTTGCGCCGCGGCGCAGGCATAGCGTCAATCCGTGGGGCGCGTCGCGAGAGAGCGTGCGCAGCGCCGCGTCCAGCGCCGTGAGGCTGTGATGCAGCCACCAGCGTGCGGCGCCGCCGAGCGGACGGCCCCCAGGGAGGGCCTCATCGAGAATATACAGCGCGATCAGAGGACCGCCCGCGGCGAGCGCCGCAGCCAGCGCGGGATTGTCGCCGAGGCGCAAATCGTTGCGGAACCAGACGATGACGGGAGGCGCTGGCGGGTCGGCGGCGCGGCGCTGCTGAGACATGAACGGACCTCGAGACTTACCCGGCCGGATCAGCCTGGGGGCCGGCGGCACTGAGCAGCCAGTGTGCAATGACGGCCGGTGGACTGTCGAGTCACGCGCTGCGCTGTCGCTCGGCATCCGCCCGATGGCATCTCGGCTACACTTGACGCGTCGATCAGCGAGCGAATCGTGTCGAAACCCCCGCCTGGCGAACCGGTGCACTCCCCCGAGCCCCACGGGCTGCCCCGTGGCGTTCCCCATGGCGCAGCCTACGGTCTGAGCAGTACCGAGGCGCAGCGCCGCCTGGCCCAGTACGGTCCCAATGCCATGAGCGAGCAGGACACCGCGCCCTGGCGGCGGCTGCTCGCCAAGTTCTGGGCCCCCGTGCCCTGGATGCTCGAGGCGGCGGTGGTTCTGCAGCTGGCGCTCGGCAAGTACGTCGAGGCGCTCGTCATCGGGGTGCTCGTCCTATTCAACGCCGTGCTGGGGTTCGTGCAGGAGGCACGGGCGCGCGCGACGCTGCAGGCGCTGAAGTCGCGTCTCGCGCTGCTGGCCTCTGTGCGCCGCGATGGTGCCTGGAAGACCGTACCGGCCGCCGACTTGGTGCCGGGCGATGTGGTCAAGCTGTCCCTGGGCGGCATCGTGCCGGCCGATGTGCAATTGCTCGACGGCGAGGTGCTGCTCGATCAATCGACGCTCACCGGGGAGTCGCTGCCGGTGGAGGGTACCCCGGGCCGCAGCACCTACGCCGGTGCGCTGGTGCGCCGCGGAGAGGCGCTCGCCCTGGTGAGCGCCACGGGGACCCGCACGCGATTCGGTCGCACCGCCGAATTGGTGCGCACCGCGCATGGGGTGAGCACGCAGCAGACCACGGTACTGCGCGTGGTGCGCAACCTGGCCCTCTTCAACGCCGCGGTCGTCCTCGCTCAGGTCGCCTATGCCGCGGTGCTCGGCCTGCCAACCCACGAAGTCATTTCGCTGACGCTCACGGCGATCCTGGCGGCCATACCGGTGGCGCTGCCCGCGACGTTCACACTGGCGAGCGCACTCGGTGCGCGTGCGCTCGCCGCGCACGGCGTACTGCCCACCCGCCTCTCCTCCGTGGAGGATGCCGCCACGCTCGACGTGCTGTGTTCGGACAAGACCGGCACGATCACCCAGAATGCACTGGCGGTCACCGCCGTTCGGCCTGCGCAGGGCTACGACACGACGCAGGTCCTCGCCCGCGCCACGCTCGCCAGTTCCGAGGGCGGGGCGGATCCGGTCGACAGCGCCATCCGCGCCGCGGCCGCCACGCAGCCTGCGAAGGGGGGCGCCCGGCTCGTATCGTTCGTACCGTTCGACCCGACACGCAAGCGCGCCGAAGCGACGGCCATCGACGACGCCGGCCGCACGATCCGGATCGTCAAAGGCGCCTTTGCCACGCTGCAGACGCTCGCTGCCCCTTCAGCGCAAACGATCACGGACGCCGAATCGCTCGCAGGTCAAGGTTACCGCGTGCTCGCGGTCGCCGAGGGCCCTGCGGAGGGTGGGCTGCGGGTTATCGGACTGATCGCTCTGAGCGATCCGCCGCGGACCGACGCCGCTGCGCTCATCGGCGAGTTGCGCACCCTGGGAGTCGAGACCGTGATGGTCACCGGTGATGCCCCGGTGACCGCGCAGGTGGTCGCGCGCGAAGTGGGCCTCGACGGTCCGCTCTGTCCGCCCGGACAGATCCCGCGGAGTATTCGTCCGCACGACTATGCGGTATTTGCCGGCGTCTTCCCCGAGGACAAATTTCACATCGTCCGTGCACTTCAGGCGAGCGGGCACACGGTGGGCATGTTCGGCGACGGCGCGAACGACGCGCCCGCGCTGCGCCAGGCACAGATGGGCATCGCGGTCTCCAGCGCGACCGACGTGGCGAAGTCGGCCGCCGGAATCGTCTTGACCGAACCCGGCCTTGCCGGCACCGTCAGCGCGATCCGCGAAGGGCGCATCACCTTTCAACGCATTCTCACCTACACGCTGCGCTCGCTGACGCAGAAGCTCTCCCAGATGCTGCTGCTCGTGGTCGGGCTGGTCATGACCGGACACGCGATCCTCACGCCCCGACTGATGGCCCTGCTGATGATCACGGGCGACTTCCTCGCGATGTCGGCGACTACGGACCACGTGCACCCCTCGCCGAAGCCGAACGCGTGGCACGTGAACAACATTACGCTGCTCGGCACCGCCTTGGCGCTGTGCAACGTGGCATTCTGTGCCGCGGTCCTCGCCATCGGCCGCTACCGGCTCGGACTTGGCCAGGCACAGCTGCAGACGCTCGCGTGCGTGACGCTCTCGTTCACCAGCCAGGCGCTCTTTTACGTCGTGCGCGAACGGCGCCGCCTCTGGAGCTCCGGGCCGAGCGCCTGGATCGTGCTGTCGATGATCACGGACGTGCTGATCTTCTTCATCCTGGCGACCCGAGGCCTGCTGATGCGTGCGATCTCGCCGCTTCTGATCGTGGCGGTGTTCGGCGCCTCAGTCCTGCTGACCTTTGCGCTCGATGGCCTGAAGGCCACGCTCGGGGCGCGCCTGAGGATGCAATGAGCGCGCGCACCGAATCACTGACGTCATGTTGCGACGCGGTGCAAATGGGTTGAACCGACGGGGTCGCGAGCGCCCATGCTCGCTTCAGTGCGCTCGCAAACCACCATCGCCGCGGCAGCTACAGCAGCAACCCCAGCCCGACGCCGGTGTAGTTGGAAAATCCGCCGAGCTGGCCCTGCAGGCGTACGCCCTCCTCCAGGTCGACTTCGAAGTCTGGATTGAGGAGATATTGCAGGCCGCCGTCGAAGTCCGATCCCCAGCCGAGTCCATACCCTGCGTGCGACTGCCCGTAGACCTCGCCATAGAACTGCAACCGCGAGGTCGCTGCCCAGGTCACGACCAGATCGGGATTGAAGCTCTGGAAGCGCTGACCGCCGACGGCGGTCGGTTCGGTCTCGGAGGTCACCCCGACCATCAGGGACACCCCGAACGGTCCATTGCCGTAACTGACGATGCCGTTGACCGCGCCGCCCACTCCGTGACTGCCGAATGTGGTATCCCCCGACGGCAGCGTGGCCAGCGCTTCGGCCGTCCACTGCCAATGCTCGGTGTACCCGAGTGAGTGCTTGATGCCGATGGTGGTCGGACCGAAGCCGTGGATCGTCTGCGCCGGTCCCTGAGCCCCGGCGTTCAGCGACTGGTATTGGTAATTCGGCGGTAACCAGACGAATTCCGAATTGCCCGGCAGACCCCAGCGCAACTCAAGATTCGGCAGCGTGTCGATCTGTCCACCGGGGCTGCCATATACGTTTCCGGCAGTGGCACCCGCCTCGATGACGGTCATGCCTTCCGGCACCACGCAGCTCGAATCGCCGACGGTCGGACGGTCGAGCAGACCCAGCAGCCCGGAGGAGCCGCTGCACGGCGGCGTCGGTGTGCCAGCCCGTGCCACAGACCAGCAGGCCGGCGCCGCAGCGACGATCGCCAACACCATCAAGCGCTTTGATTTGTTCAATCGTCCTCCCACGGGATTGGAGTTGTTGCGGGGACGGAAACGCGCTCGGTACCCAAGGGCACCACAGCTGCGAGACCGTGCGCGGGAAGACGGGCCACGGTGCAATGAGGCGCCGCCCGTCTAACGCCATTGTAGCGGCTCGCGGCGCAATCATCACCCGCCACGAGCCATCGCCGCACACGCCGCGACACTACGCGTCTGGCGGCATTAGACCCCAAAATTCCTCACAAGTTGCATCGAAGCTCGTTCATGCCGCCCGGGGTCGCGACGATGTTCAGCCCACGGCAAGCCGCTTTGGGCTCCGCACGCCCACGGCAGAACCGGGTTCGCTCTGGTGCGCGCTTCTCCGTCACGCTCCTGCGGCGGGTGACCTGCTGCCGGCCCCACGCTGAGGAGCAGCTTGACATCGGGGCATGCGCTCGGCTGCAGCAGGCGGCCGCGGTGCCGTTCGCGCCAAACGCCCCGCTGCGGCCGCTGCACCCGCGATTGGAACGCCCGTGGGGGGCTCCAGCTCCCCCACCACTGCGACCGCGCCGCTCGTACCCTGGCGATTCAGCAGGCGCAAACTGCCGCCGTGCGCCTTGATGATCTGGCGCGCTCACGCGACGCCAGGTTCCATTCGCCAAGTTGCCCTACTAAGGTCGAGGGAATCGATTCATTGCTGGGGCGGATCGACCGCCATAGATTTCACGCGTGAGTCATGCGCGCTCGGGGCCGGGCGATGCGCTCCGGAGCCGTTCGCACAATGAGACTGATCACACGAGTTCGTGTTGTGCGCTGTACGAGCCGGCTCGGGCAGCGTATCGATTGCCGCCAGCGCCTTCTTCTGCGCCGGCGTGAGAATCCCGGCGTAAAACTTGCGGAACTGCGCATTCGTAGCCGGAAGATCCTTCTTACCATTCCAGGTCGACCCGGCCGGCAGCCGGTTCTGCACCCGGCGCGCCTGCGCGAGCACTGCACCGAGCCGCGGCTCCTTGCGGCCCGAGACCGGCACCGGGATGCCGCGAGGGCTCCTGACGAGTTCAGCAACGCGATGCCAATCGATCTTCTGCCGGTGGCGCCGCAACTCGACCCGTTCGGCGTGGGTGAGCAGCGTCGGGACGAGACGTCGCCAGTCCTTTCTCCAGGGCCGCTTATCGCCCTTCAGAGGTCCGTAGGCCACCATGTAGAGCCGACCATTCATCCAACCGAACAGGTACGGCTGGTCGACGACACGCACCTCGGTACCGTTCGGCACCATGTAAAAGAGCTGCTTGATGTCCTCCGGGAATAGATGAACGCAGCCGTGACTCACCCGCCAGCCGACGCTGACCGGCTTATTGGTGCCATGGATGAGGTAGCCGGGCCAGCCGAGGTGCAAGGCGTAATTGCCGAGCGGATTGTCCGGACCGGGTCCGACCACTTTCGGCAGCGGCGCGCCTTCCTTGGCGTGCTCGGCGAGTATCGACGCCGGCACGATCCAGACCGGGTCCTTCTCATGTGAGATCACGTGGGTCACGCCTTGAGGCGTGACGAACCCGCGCCGACCAATGCCAACCGGGTGTGTGATGACGACCTGAGGCGTCCCGGGCTTGTGCGCAGGGTAATAAAACAGCCGCAGTGCCGCGAGATTGACCACTATGCCGCGGTGCGGTGCATCCGGAAGGATGAATTGCGTCGGCAACACTACCGGCGTGCCCACGGGCGGGATCCAAGGATCGACGCCCGGATTGGCCCGTGTCATCTCGAGGTATCCGAGGTTGAAGCGTCGACCGATGTCGGTCAGGGTCTGCCCCTTGAGAACCTTCACCACCTGCACGGCACCGATCATGTTTTGACCCGGCTTGAGATCGAACTTCTCGGTCTGGACCGGCAGCGGCAATGGCGGGGGCGGCGGCGGAAGCACTTTGGCCGGCGCGGGTGGGGGCGGCGGGGGCGGCCGAAGCGGCGGTCCGAGCAGTGAGCAGGCGCTGGTCGCGAGCGCGACGCTGGCGACCAATACGAAACGGAAGGGCGGGATTCTCATCGTTGGATTATGGCACCCCAATTGGCAACTGACGCAGCCTGTCTGCGATTCGCTACAGGCCCAAGATTCGCGTCGATTGGCGCGTAGGGTGCTGTGAAATATTCCTGAAGTCGGATCTACCTAGCACCGACCTTATCGGATGCACCCTGAATAGAGCCTGACCGCGACAGCAAGTTCAGCCGGTGGTCGGACACCGACCAAAGAAGCGAAATCGCCAGTGAGAGCGGTTCACCCGACGGATGGACCCAAAGAGAGCGCGCAAACCCGCAGATGCTCGAAGCATGCACTCGCAAAACCGGCCGCGCGAGCGGTGGCGGACTGTCGCGGCTGTCCGCCACATCCGGCCCGGCGCGCCAGGGGCATATTTTGCCGCTCCGCTTGCCGTTTTGCGCTGCGCATGCGCAGGATGTACCTATGCACCAGCATGACCGGCGGACCCTACGGTCCGCAGTGCCACCCTCGTCTGCGCCGAATGGAGCGGGCGGGCGCTTCTTCCGCGCCGCCGGCATCGCAGCGGTGTGTGCCGGGGCACTCTTGACGGCCGGCTGTTTCACACCACCCCGCCAGCGCACCGTTCGGGTACACACCGCCGCCGGACTCGAGCGCGCGGTCACGGCCGCAAATCGCTGGGGTGGGCATGTTCTCATCCACCTCGCCCCCGGGACGTACGCGCTGACTGAGACGCTCGTCGTCACTGCACCGAACGTGACGCTCGAAGGGCAGCCCGGTGCGCGCAGGCGGGTCATCGTCCAAGGCGATGGCATGAGCCCCAAGGCTCGAGTCGGTAATCTCATCCGGGTCTCCGGCTCGCACTTCACGCTGATCGGCATGACGCTGCGACGCAGCCGCTGGCATCTGATTCAGATCGCCGGCGAGGACGGCGCGGAGGCCCCCCTGATCCGCGACTGCGTATTGGAAAACGCCTACGAGCAACTGATCAAGGTGAGCGACAGCGCAGCGCACCCCGGCGCCAGCGCCAATGACGGGATCGTAGAACACTGCCTTTTTCAATATACCGCGGGCATAGGTCCCGAGTACTACATCGGCGGTATCGACGCTCACGGCGCCAAGCACTGGATCGTCCGCGATAATGTATTTCGAAACATTGCCAGCCCTTCGCACGCCGTAGCGGAGTTCGCGGTGCACTTTTGGGACGGATCGGCCGACGATCTCGTCGAGCGCAATCTCATCGTCAACTGCGACCGCGGCATCGGCTTCGGCCTTGACGGCAGACCCAATCACGGCGGCGTGATCCGCAACAACATGATCTATCACGCCCCAGACCACGATCCGTTTGCAGACACTGGAATCGCGCTCACCGACAGTCCAGACACACAGGTCTACAACAACACGATTGTCCTGCAGAGCGATTATCCGAACGCCATCGAATATCGCTTTCCCGTCACCCGCAATGTTTTCATCGCAAACAATCTGACCAACCGGGCGATTGCCTCACGCAACGGCGGACGCGCGACGGTGACCCACAACGTCACCGACGCCACCGCGCAATGGTTCGTGAATGCGGCGGCCGGCGACCTGCGGCTCGCCTCTGCGATACCGCAAGTCATGGCCGCCGGTGTGCCGATCGCCGCACTGCGGGACGACTTCAGTGGCCAGGCTCGCCCCCGCCGGATGGCCCCTGATATCGGCGCGGATCAGTGGCGGGCACCGTGAGCGGAGTCGCCTGGCACTCCACGCCCGGAGCGCTCCGTGCCGCAGCACGGACTCGCCCCGTGGGAGATTGAGCGCTGCGCTCGACATTGGCTCGCAAGCCGCAGTGCGGTGCACGAGTGGGTGAACGCTCACGCATGTGCAATCGACCGGGCGCAGCGAAGTGCCCGACACCGCACCCACCGGGCGGCCTCCTTCGCGTTGGCGCGGACTCACGCCCTGATCAATCCGTAGGATCATCGGACCTGGATCCCCCGCGCGAGGTCATCGATGCGGCACATCGAAAAGCCGTGTGGCGACGGCGGATCACGCGCCTACATTGTGCGAAATCGCTTGATCGGCTAGACTGCGCGCCCCGCTGCGGGACCCCCGCGCGGCACCCCCGGCCCGCACCCTAAGCACACGGTCGCCCGTCTCCCGGCGGGACGGGGCAAGACATCGCGATCGACGCGCCTGGACTCACAGGACTTCGATATACCGGGCGCTGGCGGAATGGCAAAGCCGTTCCGGCTGCGGGCAGGGCCCGGGCGACACCTTTCGAGCGAACAAAGATGCTTTCCACCTTCAACGTCACGATGCAATTCGGCGCCAAGCCGCTGTTCGAGCAGGTCACGGTCAAGTTCGCCGACGGCAACCGCTACGGCCTGATCGGCGCCAACGGCTGCGGCAAGTCGACGCTGATGAAAATTCTGAGCGGGGAACTCGAGCAAAGCTCGGGCGACGTCGTGCTGCAGCCGGGCCGCCGGATGGGCACGTTGAAGCAGAACCAGTTCGCTTATGAAGAGGAGCGGGTACTCGACGTCGTGATGCAGGGCCATGCCGAGATGTGGCGGGCCATGCAGGATCGCGACCGAATCTACGCCGATCCGAACGCGACGGACGCCGATTACATGAAGGCCGCGGAGCTCGAAGTGAAATTTGGCGAGTACGGCGGCTACGACGCCGAAGCGCGGGCCGCCAGCATTCTCAGCGACATCGGCATCCCCGCAGCCCTGCACGAGCGGCCGATGCGCGAGGTGGCGCCCGGCCTGAAGCTGCGCGTGCTGCTCGCCCAGGCGCTGTTTTCCAAGCCCGACGTACTGCTGCTCGATGAGCCCACGAACAATCTCGACATTCACTCGATCCGCTGGCTCGAAGGCGTGCTCAACGACTACGACGCCACGATGATCATCATCAGCCACGACCGCCGGTTCCTGAATCAGGTGTGCACGCACGTGGCGGACCTGGATTACCAGCAGCTGAAAGTCTATCCGGGCAACTACGACGATTTCATGCTGGCCTCGCTGCAGGCGCGTCAGCGGGTCGAGGCTGCCAACGCCAAAGCCCAGGACCGCATCTCGGATCTGCAGGAATTCGTGCGGCGCTTCTCGGCGAATGCCTCGAAGGCTCGCCAGGCGACCTCGCGCCGCCGCGAGCTCGAAAAAATCAAACTCGAGGAGGTACGGCCCTCTTCGCGGCAGAATCCGTACATCCGCTTCGAACAGCGCAAGAAGCTGTATCACTCGGCGGTGACGGTGGAGAAACTCTCGTTTCGCTATCCGGGCGCGCCCGCCGACGTCCTGCGGAACATCAACTTCACGGTCCGCGCCGGCGATCGGGTCGCCATCATCGGCGCGAACGGCGTGGGCAAGACGACCCTCGCACGCTGCCTGGTGGGAGATCTGCAGCCGACGGCGGGCGCGATCACCTGGGTGGAGAACGCCGAGCCGGGCTACATGCCGCAGGATCCGCAGGCGGACTTCGCCGAGAAGGCCGACCTGTTCACCTGGATGTCCGAGTGGACGGGCAAGGCCGATGACGATCTGATCGTGCGCGCCACGCTCGGACGACTCCTGTTCTCCGGCGACGAAGTGAAGAAGTCGGTCAAGGTCCTCTCGGGCGGCGAGAAAGGCCGCATGATCTACGGCAAGCTGATGCTGACCAAGCCGAACGTGCTGGTCATGGACGAGCCGACGAACCACATGGACATGGAGACCATCGAATCCCTGCAGACGGCGCTCGAGCTTTATCCAGGAACTCTGATTTTCGTGTCACACGACCGTGAATTCGTCAGTGGCCTGGCGAACCGCATCATCGAACTGAAGGCCGACGGCACGATCGAGGATTTCACCGGGACGTTCGACGAATACCTCGCGGCACATCCGCTGGTGGTCTGAGTACCGGCCGCACGCGGCGCTGCGCCCCCCGGAATCGATCCCGGAAATCTCCGCGACACTCCGGCGGGCGCGACGGGCTCAGCGTGTGCGTTTCAGTGTCCGGGCGTACCCGGAGTTGCCGCGGGGTCCGCGCTGCGGCGCCCCACCGGCGAATCGCTCGACGGGAGATCGACGCAGGCCACGTCCCGCCACCACGGCACGATGCGCTCCGGCGCCGCCGCCGGCTCGAACGGCGCCCCCATCATCGGCATGACCAGCCGCGCTGCCGAAGCCGCGCCGAGCTCGAGCAGTGTCTCGGCGGGTTCATCCCAGGCGTGCATTGCCAGACTGAACGTGCCCCAGTGCACGGGCAGAAAGACGCCGTTACCGAGCAGCTCCACCGCTTTCAAGGCGTGGCGCGGACCGAGGTGCATGTCGCCCCAGGCCGGATCCCAGCCCCCGACTTCGAGCATCACCAGATCGAACGGGCCGAGGCGCTCGCGAATCTCGGCGTATTCGTTCGTCAGTCCCGTATCGCCGCTGAAGAACACGGCATGCCGCTCAGTGCGCACGACGAAGGAGGACCACAACGTCGAATTGCGCGTGTTGAGCGTCCGTCCCGAAAAGTGTTGTGAAGGCGCCGCTGTCACGCGAAGGCCGCCGGTCCCGAGTTCGTACGACTCCCACCATTCCAATTCCGTGATGCGCGCCGACGGAACCCCCCAAGCCTCGAGGTGCGCCCCTACGCCGAGGGACGTCACAAACGGCACGGTCCGCCGTGCCAATGCACGAATGGTCGGATAGTCGAGGTGATCGTAGTGGTCGTGCGAGATCAGCACCAGATCCACATCTGGCATGGCATCGAGCGGCACCGGCATGGGTTGGAAACGCTTCGGCCCCAGGAGCGGCACCGGGGATGCTCGCGCACCCCACACCGGATCGGTCAACACGCGTATTCCGTCGAACTCGAGCAGCACCGTCGAATGACCCAGCCAGGTCGTGCGCAACCCGGTGTTCGGCCTGCGCCGCCACACCTCGCGCGGATCGAGCGTCGGCAACGGCTGCGCCGGTCGGCGACGATGCCCTCCAAAATAGAATTCGGTCAGCGACGGCGTCGTTGCGTTCGGATCGCGCAGATCCGGGAGAATCGGATACGCATTGCGAAACCCGGTCCCCGTCCAAAGAGGCGAGGCCCTCATCCGCTCGAGCCGCGCGCCGTGCGCCCTATATCCCAGTGATTTCATGAATCCAAGAGGCCCCCGGAGAGATCTCCAGGCACCGTAGCACGGGCCGCACGAGGCTTCTATCCCTCGGGCGGATCGCATGGTCCCGCCCGCAGAACACCACCTACCCGGGACCCTCGACGCAACACCTGTATGCACCGCTGCGCGTTCACCGTGTTCTGAAGCTGGCGTGCACGAACACCGGCTCTGCGCTGTGGCGGCGCTGTCTGGAGGTCGTGAATCTGCCGGTGTGCCGGACGAATGCCGCGAGACAGCCAAGACTCGACGAATAACTCGTTGACGATAACGTGCGCAGCAAATATCACGGGCGTCATGCGTTCGGGTACGGATTGATTCGGGTCCGGTCCGCCCCGACTCAGCCAAGTCCCCCTGGCCACCAGACATTGAAGCGCCTGAACCGTCGAAGGTCCTTCCGGAAGGGTCTGATCGATCAGAACCTTGGGTTCCCGTGCGGCACACCCCCGCTACCTCGCGAAATCGCGGTTGCGTGATACGAAAGGCGAGCAGGCCCGCATGAGGTCCTGTAGCCTGCGCCGCGGGGTGATGATCTTTCCCTGGGTCGACCCGGGCACTGGAGTGCAGTTCGCGCCAATCGGGCGTGGCTGCTGCGCTGCAGCGTTCGACGAATGAGAACGCGGCAATCCGTATCCGCCGCGCCGTTTTTTTTGTGAAGGCTGTCGTGACAGAACGCTACGCGGGTACGCCTTTCATCACGGCAAGCGACGAGATCGCTTGCCCTCCATCCGCGCAAATCGCGGCGTCTCGCACCGCAGAGAGTGCAGCTCCGGCCGGACACGGCCACTCTGAATACGCACCACTGCGCGCCTACAGCGCCCCATGATCCGTCATCGAACCCGATGTTCGCCTCCCGAGTCCATTTGCACCCGTCCGCTCTCGCTACAGGATCGCCGGGCGAGGTCGGACGCACCGCCCATGACCGATCCGCTCAGAGCGGTGGGCTTGGAGCCCGCAGCGGCTCGATCGCGTTGAGCACCGTATTGAACGTGCATTCCCAGGTTGCGGGGCGCCAGGGAGATACTGCCTCCCCCACCCACACACACCACGACGTGAGCTTCACGTCTTCAGCGCCAGGATGGCCCTCCCCCGCCCTTGACGGCTGAACCCTCCCAGGCGCCGCCGGAGGGCTCTACGCGCGACCGGGTATTGCCTCGGTCATCGCACCGTTCGGTCATCGGATCCAACTGGATCCGCAAGAACCGGCGCCACACCGGATCGCCGAGCATTCGTCATGCATGAACCATCTCGCGGGCCCCCAGTCGAATCCTGGTTGCACCGCTGCGGTCACGGCGACGCATGGGGTCTCGTCACGACGCGCAGCACACACTCGAACGTCGATTGTCACGAATACAATATTGAAGCCCGGGGTACCACGTGGATTCGACTGACTGCCTGCGGCACCAGAAATGCGCCATGATCGCCCGTTACGCCCAATCCGATGACCGCAGTGGATGGCTGCACGTTCTCACCACGCTGATCCCTTTCGGGCTCCTCTGGTGGGCTGCGGTACGACTCGCCGACATCTCGCCCTGGCTGACCGTGATTCCTCTGGTGCCGCTCATTCTGGTGACGGTGCGCATCTTCGGTCTGATGCACGAATGTGGACACGGCAGCCTCTTTCGCAGTTGCCGACTCAATCGCGCCGTCGGCTTTCTGTTCGGCGTCATCTCCGGAATGCCGCAATACGTCTGGTCGCAGCATCACAATTACCACCATGCGCACAACGGGGACTGGGAGAAATATCGCGGCCCGTATGCGACGCTTTCGGTCGCGGAGTACGCGGCCCTCACCCACGCACAACAGCGCGCCTACCGCATCAAATGCAGCGTGCTGGTCGCACCGCTGGCGGGGTTCGTGTATTTAATCTTCAACCCACGCTTGACGTGGCTGAAGGGGAGCATCGGCCTCGCGATACATCTGGTGCGCCGGAAGCTGGCGCAGCCCGGCATTTCATTGAAGGCCCATGCCGCAACGTACCGGACGCGCTATTGGAAATCACCCCGGGAATACCGACACATGCTCTGGAACAATCTAGCGCTCTTGAGCGCCTGGACTGCCATGTGCTTCGCGTGCGGCGCAGGAACGTTCTTCTCAATCTATATTCTCAGCGTATCGATCGCCGGCGGCGCCGGCATCGTGCTGTTCACCGTGCAGCACAACTTCAAGCACGCGTACGCCACCGACAGCGCGAACTGGGACCACGACACCGGAGCGATCGAAGGCACGAGCTTTCTGGTTCTGCCTGGCTGGCTGAACTGGTGCACCGCCAATATCGGCTATCACCACATTCACCACCTGTCCGCCGGCATCCCGAATTACCGCCTCGCCGAGTGTCATCGGGAATATGAGCACTTGTTCACACGCGTCACCCGCGTGAAGCTTCACGAAGTGCTCGGCGCGTTGAACTGCATTCTCTGGGACCGGGATGCGCAACGCATCATTCCGATCAGCGAGTACCGACAGAGCACCGGATTCGCAGCCGACACCCTGCCGAACTGAAATGCCGGGTCGCGGGTGAACCGGCGACGGATGACCGCAATGCCTCCGGCCACAGTGTCGGGCTCTTAGTCGGATGACCCACTCGCTCCGTGAGGGGTGAACGCCCGCATTCGCGCCGAGCCTGTGTACGCGCGCGTTCCGAAGGACAATCGGTGCTTCGGGCACAGGAACCGGCGATTTGAGGCTACCCGGCGCAACCAGCGGCCGCGCGAACGCTTTCGCGTTCGGACGGCGACCCGGCATTGACTCATTTCGCCCCGATCGTCGACATCACTTTCCGTAGTCAATGTCGATGCGGACGGCGAGCGCGCCCCGGCACCATTAAGATGACGATGCCACTGCGCAGGTCCTGACACTCTGTCGTGGACACCGCTGCCGGGCGGCACGGCGCACATTTGTCCACCCAATGGACCAACCAGCCATGATCGTGTTGGCCAGACTCGACGACGCCCGTGACCCGGGACGAAACGACTTCGACGCCGCCCACGCGATCCACCGGATGAGTTCTATTGGCACCATCGAGTTTTTTTGCACGTCATAATTTGACGCCACGCTTGCCGCGGACAATTGGCGTCCGTTGAACACACCGGAATCACGCTCACCTGCGACGCTTATAGCGACGTGAATAGCGCGCGCATTGCCGCACTCACACAGTCACTGATACGTTGCGCGACGCTCCCGCGGCCTGCAATATGGACTCCGCTTGCTCACCGTCTCGATCTTCGCCAGCGGCACCGAATGACATGAAAATTCGCATCCTTTCCGACCTGCATCTGGAATATTCAGGCTGGCGCCCTCCATCAGGAGACGAGGATGTCGTCGTGCTCGCCGGTGATATCGGCGAGGACCGATCGGGAGTACCGTGGGCTCGCAAGTATTTCCGCGATACGCCTGTCGTTTACGTACCGGGGAATCACGAGTATTACGGTCGCGATATCGATGAGCTGCGTGGAACGCTGCGCGAATGCGGCCGCACTCATGACGTCCACATTCTCGATGGCGACGAGCTAATACTACATGGTGTTCGAATACTGGGCGCAACTCTCTGGACAAACTTTGAACTGTATGGCAACGATCTCGCCACCGTCCAACATGTAATGAAGCGATGTAGCGAGAGCATGACGGATTATCGCCTCATCCGACGATGGGGAGGATCACTTCGACCGGAGGACACACGTGAAATTCACGATGCTCAGCGTGACTGGTTGCAGCGAGCTCTTTCAGGCTTTACGACGGTGACACAAGACTTCGCCGGCCCGACCGTCGTCGTGACCCATCATGCACCCAGCCCGCAGAGCATCGTTCCTCGTTTCCGTCGGTCGAGTTTAAGCCCGGCATTCGCCAGCAACCTGTGCGATCTGCTCGGGCCAACCGTGAAGCTGTGAATTCATGGACACATGCACCACTCGCTCGACCACGTCGATCGGAGCACAAGGGTGGTGTGCAATCCGAGAGGGTACACATCATTCGAACCCAATTCAGACTTCGATCCCACACTGATCATTGAGGTGTGAAGAACACTCGCGCACTGACGCGCAACTCATCGATTTCTCTGGACACCTGTGCAGTGAAGCGTCGGTATGTCCACTAGTTGATTGAGATCGTCACAACGGCGCACAACAGATTTCCGCGTAATTCCGGCAACGGCAGCATGTGGATCGACCGGGCTTGCGTCGGGGATTGGCCGACCGCCGAAGCGCTGATGCGAATAGGTGCATGATATTCTGAGTTAGGGCACCTCGAAAAATTCTCCTTGCTGTCTTCAGTGACGAGGTTGCCGGATTTATAATGAGGCATGAACATTCAATTCGGCTTTTTACGATCTGCACAAGCGCTTCTCGAAGCTCTCTGAGGCGGGCGATGCGCTCGAGCGGCTCGATGCGGTGATTGATTGGGAGATGTTCCGAGCGGAACTTGAGCGGATAGACCACAAGGAGCGCAAGTCGGCGGCCGGGCGCAAGCCGATGGACCGTGTAGTGATGTTGAAGATACTCATTTTGCAGAACCTGTACGGGCTATCGGACGAGGCGCTGGAGTATCAGGTGAGCGACCGGCTGACGTTTATGCGGATTCTCGGGATCTACCTGGCTGGGACGGTGCCGGATGCGAAGACCGTATGGCTGTTTCGGGGACGACAGCGCGAGGAGAAGGTTTTCGACCGACTGTTCGAGCAGTTTCACCGAGCCCTGGCCACCCAAGGAATCAAGCTCAACAGTGGACAGATTGTGGATGCGAGCTTTGTTGCGGCACCGCGGCAGCGCAATACCCGGGAAGAGAACGAGACGATCAAAGACGCGGCGATTCCGAAGGATTGGACGATGAACGCTGCGAAGCGGTGCCAGAAGGACATC
>JAPTUI010000292.1 GCA_028067895.1 Pseudomonadota bacterium
CCCACTCGGCTAAGCGCAAGCAGAAGCAGATCCAGGTCAAGGAAGTCAAATTTCGTCCCGGTACGGGAGAGGCGGATTACCAGATCAAACTGCGTAATCTGATCCGCTTCCTGACCGAGGGTGACAAGGCCAAGGTAACCCTGCGGTTCCGCGGCCGGGAGATGGCGCACCAGGATATCGGGCGCAAGCTCCTCGAACGGGTGGTGAACGATCTGGCTGAATGCAGCGTGGTCGAGCAGCATCCGTCGATGGAAGGACGCCAGATGGTCATGGTGTTCGGTCCCAAAAAGAAGTGACGGTTGGCCGCCGACGGACGGCGGCCCATCGTTCGCCCGTAGCGGGTGCCGCAAGGCGCCTTGTGACCGGGGCTACAGTCATTGTTGAGGAGTCAAGATGCCTAAGTTGAAATCCAACCGGGCTGCTGCCAAGCGCTTTCGCAAAACGGCGAAGGGCTTCAAGCGGTATGCCTCCAAGCGACGCCACAACCTCGGACACCGCGATCCGAAGGTCAAGCGCCATGCCCGCTCGGGCGGAACGAGCCTCGTTCACGAGAGCGACGTCGGTCGTCTCGTGCAGCTCCTTCCCTATCACAAGTAATTCCGAGCGAGGTTCGCAATGGCACGAGTCAAGCGTGGCGTGACGGCCGGGCGCCGTCACAAGAAAGTTCTGGGCAAGGCGAAGGGCTATTACAACGCCCGGCGCAAGATTTACCGCACCGCCAAGCAGGCGGTGATCAAGGCCGGTCAGTACGCCTACCGCGACCGTCGGCAGAAGAAGCGTGAGTTCCGCGCCCTGTGGATCGCGCGCATCAACGCCGCCGCCCGCGTGCACGGCCTGTCCTACAGCCGCATGATCAACGGTCTGATGAAGGCCGGCATCGAAGTCGACCGCAAGGTGCTCGCCGATCTGGCCGTGCACGATGCGGCGGCGTTCGGCGCGATCGCCGAGCAGGCCAAAGTCGCGTTGGCCGCCGCCTGAGCGGCGGCCCGGGCGGCATGCACGAGCTGTCCTCCCTCGTCGAGCTCGCGCTCGCCGAGGTCGCCGAGTGCGCGAGCCTCCCTGCACTCGATGAGGTGCGGGTCCGCTGGCTCGGCAAGAAAGGCACGCTCACCGAGCAGCTGAAGTCCCTCGGCGGCCTCCCAGCCGCCGAGCGGCCGGCGGCCGGGCAGCGGATCAACGAAGCCAAAGCACGCGTCCAGGCGGCACTCGAAGCGCGCCGCGAGACGCTGCAGGCCGCGGACATCGAGCGCGCATTGGCGGCTGGACGCATCGATGTGAGCTTGCCGGGGCGAGGTGAGCAGCGCGGTGGGCTGCACCCCGTCACCAAGGCGCGGCTGCGCATGGAGGCGCTGTTCCAGCGGGCCGGCTTCGAAGTGGCCACCGGCCCGGAAATCGAAGACGACTTTCACAACTTCGAGGCGCTGAATTTCCCGCCCAATCATCCGGCGCGGGCGATGCACGATACGTTCTACTTCCCGGACGGGAAGCTGCTGCGCACGCACACCTCCCCGGTGCAGATCCGCGCCATGCTCGAGCGCGGTGCGCCGATCGCGGTTATCGCGCCGGGGCGTGTCTACCGCTGCGACTCGGACATGACCCACTCCCCGATGTTCCATCAGATCGAGGGGCTGCGGGTCGGCGAGGCGGTGAGCTTCGCGAACCTGAAGGCCATGCTGCACGGTTTCCTGCAGGCGTTCTTCGAGCAGGATCTGGCGATGCGGCTGCGCCCGTCGTATTTCCCGTTCACCGAGCCGTCGGCCGAAGTCGACATGTCCTGTGTGTTCTGCGGCGGCAAGGGCTGCCGCACCTGCAAGCACACCGGCTGGCTCGAGATCGCCGGCTGCGGCATGGTGCACCCGAATGTGCTCATGGCGAGCGGCATCGACGCCGAGCGCTACAGCGGCTACGCCTTCGGGATGGGCATCGATCGGCTCGCGATGCTGCGGTACGGCGTGAACGATCTGCGCTTGTTCTTCGAGAACGATCTGCGCTTCCTCGAGCAATTCCGGACTCTGTGACAGCATGAAGGTTCCGTACTCCTGGCTCGCCGACTGGATCGCTGTGCCGTGGGATGCAGCGGGGCTCGGCGAGCGCCTCACGATGGCGGGGCTCGAACTCGAGGCGATCGAGCCGGCCGCGCCGCAATTCACGGGCGTCGTGGTCGGCGAGATCCTCTCGGCCGAGAAGCACCCGCAGGCCGACAAGCTGCGTATCTGCCGGGTCGCGACCGGGCAGGGTGAGCCGCTGCAGATCATCTGTGGTGCTCCCAATGCGCGCGCGGGCCTCAAGAGCGCCCTCGCGAAGGTCGGCGCAGTGTTGCCCAACGAGGTGAAGATCAAGGCGGCGAAGCTGCGCGGCACCGAGTCGGCGGGCATGCTGTGCTCGGCGAAGGAGCTCGGTCTTTCGGACAGCTCCGACGGGATCCTCGAACTGCCGGCGGATGCGCCGCTCGGGGCAGCGCTGCGGGATTACCTGCGCCTCGACGATACGGTCCTCGATCTGAACGTCACTCCCAACCGGGGCGATGCGCTTTCGATCATCGGCATCGCCCGGGAGGTCGCGGCGCTTTCGGGCGGGAAGCTGGCCGGACCGGCGGCGCGAGCCGCTGGCGCGGCGCATGCGCAGACCGTTGCCGTTCATCTGGATGCGCCGGCCGCATGCCCGAGATTCGCCGGCTGCATCGTGCGCGGCATCGATACCACCGCTGCGACGCCGATCTGGCTGCGCGAGAGGCTGCGACGCGCCGGCGTGCGTTCGATCAGCCCGGTGGTCGACGTCACCAACTACGTGATGCTCGAGCTCGGTCAGCCCATGCACGCTTACGATTTGGCCAAACTCGAGGGCCCGATCCGCGTGCGCTTTGCCGAGGCGGGCGAGTCGGTGACGCTGCTCGATGGCCGCACGGCGCAGCTGCAGCCCGATGTGCTGTTGATCGCGGACGCCGCCGGTCCAGTCGGCATCGCCGGAATCATGGGCGGGGCGCGTACGGCAGTGAGTGCCGGGACCACGTCCGTATTCCTGGAAGTGGCGTATTTCGCGCCGGACGCGATCATCGGCCGCGCGCTGCGCTGGGGACTCACGACCGACGCGAGCCAGCGCTTCGACCGGGGCGTGGACCC
>JAPTUI010000008.1 GCA_028067895.1 Pseudomonadota bacterium
GATCTGCGCGACGGCGCAGTGGTGAGCACCGCCGGCCCGCTGACCGTGGTCGGCGGCGGCAACGGCGGCGGCCTTAAGGTGGATTACTACGGCGGCGCCGGCGGCAGCCAGGTGACCGTCGGCGGGAATCTCATCAACCAGTCCAGCGGATTCAATGGCAACGGCGGTGTGGACGTCGGCAATGGCGGCATGACGAAGTCCGATCTGCTCACCATCGACGGCACGCTCACGAATAGTGCCAGCGCAGTGCTGTTCGTCCAGGGCAATGCAGCAGGAAGCGCACAGGGCATGGTCCAGGTCAACGGCCCGGCGAGCAATGCCGGTGTCGTGTTGATCAACAGCGGGGGAGTGCTGTCCGTCGGTAACGGCGCGGCGTATACCCAGAGCGCCGGCGTAACTACCGTGAATGGGACCCTCAGCGCCGCTTCCGTGAGCAACGAGGGTGGAATCAATGGCACCGGTACGATCGTCGGCGCCGTGACCAATGCGGGGACGATCAGCGGCGGCGCCAATGGGGCGGAATTTACGCCCCTCACCATCCAGGGCGCGCTGACCAATACGGCCAACGGCGTGCTGCTCAGTTTCGAAAGCGCATCGCCGGCGACCGCGACGCGCGTGGCGGTCGCAGGTCCGCTGGCGCTGCAGGGCGGTACGCTCGAGGCGAACGCGGTCAATGGCTTGACGTTCGCGCCGGGACAAAGCGCTACGGTGGCGACCTTCACGCCCGGCTCGATGAGTGGGCTGTTTGAATACCTGCAGAACGGTAACGGCAGCGCGAGCACCCATCCGACCTACCTGAATCTCGGCAACGGCACGACGCTCGACGTCAATTACAACGTCAACGCCGGCAACGTCGAATTGACTACCGTGGCGACTCCGAGCTCCACCGCAGAGAGCTGGAAGGGCGGGTCGGGGCTCTGGAGCACCGGCAGCGACTGGAATAGTGGTGCGGCGCCGCTGTCGTATTCAGATGTCACGCTCGGGGCGGCAAATGGCGCAGCGGTGACGCTGAATCAGGACAGCACCATCAATAGTCTCAGTGTGCAGAGCGGCAATGCACTGCAGTATCAGAGCGGAACGCCCGCGGCGCTCACCGTAGGCCAAAACGTGAGCGTGGCGAGCGGTGGGACGCTGGCCCTCACCGCCAGCGCCGATCGACTCACCACCGGCGGGACGATCGACAACGGCGGGACGCTCGCGAGTGTCACGGGCAGCACGATTCAGGTGATGAATTTCGGCGGCGCGAGCAACGCACTCAGTAACACCGGTACGCTCGGCGTCGGTGGTCAGATCCAGGGCAACGGCGCGCTGTCGAATTCCACTGGTGCAACGGTCGAGTTGCAGGGCGGAACGGTCGCGACGACGCAGTACGTGAATGCCGGGACCACCGTCGGGGACGGCACCGTGGTGGCGCGCGTGAGCAATACCGGCACGCTCACCGCCAGTGGGGGCACCTTAAGTGCCGAGGGTGGCTTCGCCGGCACCGGCACGGTGCAGACCGACGCTGGCGGGACATTGTCACTCGGGGCGAACAGCACCGCCGGCACGCTGGCAAATGACGGTGCGCTGGCGCTCAACGGGCACTCGATCACGGTGAGTGGCGCTTACCAGAATGCGGCGGCCGGGACGGGGAATGCCTTCAACAATCACGCCGGGGTGAGCGGGGGCGGTGAGATTCTGGCAGCGGGCACTGATCCGAGCGGTGCGCAGACCGTCGCGCTCAACGGCGGACCGGCGAGCAGCGCCGATGTGGTGATGAATTTCGGCAATGTCCGCGTCGGTGCGAGTGCGACACAGAGTTACACCATCGGGAACGCCAACAGCGGCGGGCCGGCACTCATGGGAGCGATTCAGACTGCGGCCGGCGGCGGCACGCTCACCGATGCGCGCCTCAGCGGCTCCGGGGTGAGCGCGCAGAACTGGGGGCCGGTGCAAGCCGGAGCGCACAGTTCCGTCTATCAGGTCACCTTCGATGCGAACACTGCCGGGGCGCTCACGGGGCAGAGCGTGCACCTGGTGAACAACTTCGATAATACGAATGCGCAGAACATCAGCATCACCGGAGCGGCGTATGCGCAAGCGGTCGGGCAACTGAATAATACGGCGGCCCATCCGGACAGCTTCGACTTCGGCACGATCCAAGTCGGACAGACCGTGACCAGCAATGCGCTCAGCGTGAGCAATGTGGCGAGCGGACCGAGCGGCTATGTCGAGGATCTCAATGCGAGCTTCGGCACGGTCGGTACCAATGGTGGCACGGGTGGCGCACGCATCGTGGGCAATGGAGCGATTGAGGGACTGCTCGCCGGCGCGACGAACGACTCGGCGCTGAGTATCTCGGTGACCGGTACCCAAGCCGGCAGCATCCAAAGCGGGATCGGGGTCAACTTCTACACCGCCGGGACCGTGGCAGGGCACAGCGACGGGTTGGGTGCGGCACTCGTCGGGAGCGCCACGGTGCCGGTGGCGGGAACCATTCAGACGAACGTCAACGTGGTCAATGCGGCCGATCCGGTCGTGAACAACGCCCCGATCGACCTCGGCAATGTGCGGCAGAACGCTGCATCGCCGAGCGCCTATGTGAGCCTGACGAATGAGGCGACAACGGCGCCGCAGGCTGCGCTCGACGCGAGCATCAGCGGGGACTCCGCCGTGAGTGCATCGGGGAATTTCTCCGCACTGGACCCGGGACAGACCAACGACACGGCCCTGCAGGTGGGGCTGAACACCGCAAGCGCCGGGCATGTCAGCGGATTGGCCACGGTCGATCTGGTCTCCGATGCCAGTAACATCGGGGGCTGCGCGGCGCACTGCACGATGAATCTGCCGGCGCAACAGGTCGCGGTGAGCGGCAATGTCTACCGGATTGCCGATCCGACTGCCGACACCGCGTCCGTGACGCTGGCGGCGCGCGTCGGGGGCAGCGCGCCCAGTGCCGCAATCAGTGTGACCAACGTGTCGCCCGATGCGTATACGGAGGGATTGGCGGCTACGTTGGGGGCGACTCCGCAGGGCTGGACGCATAGCGGTTCGATCAGCAATCTCGTGGCGGGCGGCACGGATGCGAGCTCGTTGCAGGTGGGGCTGTCGACGGCCACCGCCGGGGTGTTCAATGGCAGCGAATCGGTGAATTTCACCTCGAACGGGTTGATCGACCATGCACAGGCACTGGGGGTCGGCAGTGCAACGGTGGCCTTGCAGGGTGATGTGTACACCACGGCAGTCGAGCACCTCGGGACAGCGGCGGTGAATTTCGGCGTGGTGCACGTCGGCCAGGCGGTGGCTGATCAGACGGTGGCCGTGAGTAACACGGCAGCGCAGAGTGCGCTGAACGATACGCTCACCGGTCAGTTGAGCATGCAGCCTGGCAGTGCGGGGGTGTTCAGTACCGGTGGGACGCTCGGGGCAGGGGTTGGCGCCGGTCAGACCAACTCCAGCAGCCTGACGGTGGGCCTGAACACGGGCGTTGCCGGGGTGTACTCGGGCAACGCGCAGTTCACCGGAGAAAGTCATGATGCTCAGTTGACGGACCTGCAACTGGCCACACTCGGGATCGCTGTCAGCGGACAGGTCAACAACTACGCCAATGCGATCTTCCAGCTCGCCGCGGGCGGTGGGACATTGAGCCGCAGCGGCTCGATGTACACGCTGGATCTCGGTAACCTCACCCAGGGCAGCGCGGTGAGCTCACTGCTCAGTGTGCTCAATGACGTGAGTGGACCGGCGGACAACTTCGGTGGAACGTTCGCCTACGGATCGCTCAATGGCATCTCGCTGAGCGGTGCGAACTGGAACGCCCAGAGCTGCACCCAGAGCGGCTACGCGTTCTGTCTCGGCGCGCAGGGCATGCTCGGCGGGTTGGGTATCGATGTGAATACCGGAACGCTGGGGACGTTTACCGATACGATCGCGTTGAATGGCATGGGGTTCTATCAGGGGGCGAGCTACAGTCCTTACCAGCAGAACCTCACGCTCACGGTGGAAGGCAATATCATTACCGGCGGCGGCACGAGCTTGCCGGAGCCGGGCACGTTGCCGCTGTTCGCCGCCGGCGCCGCGCTGCTGCTCGGGCTCGCGCGCCGCCGCCGTGCCGTCGCCCGGCGTGAGGGGGTACGGCGATGCTGAAGAATGTGCAGTTTTGGGTGCTGAGCGCACTCGGTGCGGTCTGTCTCGCGGCGGTCGCGGTCAATATCGTGCTCGCCTCGAACAACCAGGGGCTGCGTCTGCGGGTAAATGAACGGGCGCAATTGATCGGCCGCAGCGCAACGGCGGCACTCGTGTATCGGCAGATGGTGCAGGCGCTGGCGCAACTGTCGGTGCGTAATCACGATCCGCGCCTGCAGGCGGCTTTGGCGCGTCAGGGTCTGAAAGTGACGGTGCAGCCTGCGTCGGTGCAAAGTGGTGCGCAGCGAGCACCGGCGTTGCAGTCCGGAGTGGGTCTCGCAGGAGTTCATCATGAGTGATCGACACGCGGCAGATGTGTCCGTGCCGTTGGCCCCTCGCAGTCGCGCCTCTGTCCTGGCTGCCCCCGCCGGGCCGCCGGCCGATCGTCCCGGGGGGCATGCCGCCGAAGCGTACCCCGCGGAGAGGCGCACGGCGGCACCGCGCGGCGGTCCGGGCGGCCGCGGCGTGTTCGTGCCCCTGTTGCTCGTGACGCTGGCGGTGCTCGGGTGGGCGCTGTTTGAAACGGTGGCGCTTCGCGCAGCACACCTCAGCCTCGTGCAGACGCTTCAGGCGCAGCAGCCGCAAGTGGTTCAGGCGCGCCGTGTGAGCCGCGCACTCAGTGCGCTCGCGGGCGATACGCAGCGGCTGGCCGAGGCGGGCGATCCCGGTGCGCGGCTGATCGTCGCGCAGTTGAAGACGCGCGGCATCACGATCCACCCGTCGGGCGGCCAGGGCGGTGCCTTGCCGTAGGTGGGTGTCTGTGCCACGCCCTCAGGGGTCTCGGTAGGTCACCTCACAGGGGCTCCCGCGCTCGATCGACTCGCCGGCACCGGCGCTGATGATTGCGTTCATGCCGAAGGTCACGCCACGCAGGTGCGGATCGAAGCGAAACCGGCGCAGTACGGGCAGTGGATCGAGGTCAGGCTCGCCCGTATGCTGATCGCGGGACGGAATGATGCAGCGGGTGCAGGGCTTGACCAGGCGCAGCGTGACCGGGCCGATGCGGATCGTGTCGATGCGGTCTTCGGCGAACGGCTCGAGCCCCTCGAGCACGAGATTCGCCCGAAAGCGGTTCATCGGCAGGGGGGTTGCGAGCCGCACGTTCAGCGCCTCGAGCGAGGCCTGAGCGCAGATCAGCAGCGGAAAGCCATCGGGGAAGGCCAGGGGGGGCGGGAGTGACCCGGCGTAGTGCGAATCGGCTCGACGCGTCGGACTGTCCGGGGCGTACACGACGCGCACCGGTTCCCCGAGAAGCGCGCTGACCCACGCGGCCGCCGGCTCGCCGGCATCGATGCCGGTGCACGCATCCCGCCAGATCCGCACCGGCCGCACCGCCGCCGGCGCCGCTTCGAACGGCAGCCGCAGCGGCTCGCAGCCTGCGGCGCTCAGGCGTAGCCCCTGCGGCGTCAGCTCGGTGGCGATGCGGGCCAGATGGGGATGCGTGCGCTGGGTGAGAAAGGCCCCGTCGGGGCGTACGACCATCCAGTGCCGGTCCCAGGCTAATCCGCTCGCGCCGAGCTGCGCGTGCGCCAGCGCGATGCCCTGGGCGGACTTCAGCGGATAGACGTAGAGTGCCTGGATGCAGGGGCTCGACATGCGGGCCATTCTACGAGAGGGGGCGGCACCGCAGCGCGAGCGGCCGTCCCGCCGCGCCAGACGCGTCAAGTGCGACCTCCGTCGCACACCGAGCAGCGGGTTTTGCGGACGGCTCGACGTTGGCCTTTCCGCCGAGTTCGACCCGCCGTGTCATAATCAGCCGAGGAGCGGGGGCACAAGGGCGCGACGGCAACGCCGTGGACGGGGTCCGCCGCAGTGTGCGGGGCAATGTGATGAGCGTGCAGCGAATTCGGGTGCTGGCGGTGCTGGCCGTGCTCTCGGCGGCCGCCGTAGGCGTGGCCGTTGCCCAGAGAAGCCCTCCGTCGCGCGTCGGCCGCCTGAGCTACGTCGGGGGCAGCGTGTCGTTCGAACCCGCCGGTACGCAGTCCTGGGCGGCCGCCGAGCTCAATCGTCCCGTGACGATTGGCGATCGAATCTGGACCGACTGGGACTCGCGGGCCGAGATTGAGCTCGGCGATGCCGTGGTGCGGCTCGGCAGCCGCAGTGGTTTCTCCTTCCTCAATCTCGATGCGCAGACCGCGCAGATGCAGCTCACTGCCGGCACGATGATCGTGCACGTGCGGACGCTTCAGAACGGTGAGCAAGACGAGGTCGACACGCCGAACCTGGCGCTGTCGCTCGAGACGCCCGGAACCTATCGGGTGCACGTCTTTGCCTCGGGGCAGATGACGCGGGTCGATGTGATCCGTGGGCATGCCCTCGCGAGCGGCGGCGGGCAGACCTATCCCGTGGCGGCGCAGCAGAGCGCCACCTTCAGCGGCACCAATACTCTGAGCGTCGTGTACACCACCCTGGGCGAGCCCGATGCTCTGGACGAGTGGTCGATGGCGCGCGACCGGGAAGAAGCGCAGGCGGCGCCTGCGGTGACGCAATACGTCCCGACGACCATGGTCGGCATCTACGACCTGGACACCTACGGCAGCTGGGAGGACACCGCCCCGTGGGGCTATGCGTGGTTCCCGAATGTCGTGACGGGCTGGGCCCCGTATCGCTTTGGTCACTGGGTATGGATCTATCCCTGGGGCTGGACCTGGATCGACGACGAGCCGTGGGGATTCGCCCCGTTTCATTACGGCCGCTGGGCCTATTGGCAGAACGCCTGGTGCTGGGTCCCGGGACCGCGCACGGTCTCGCCGATCTACACGCCGGCGCAGGTGGTCTGGACGCGGGGAGGGACGGCCGGGGCGCCTCCTCGGGGCCCGGTTCGCGGCCCGCACTCCGGTCCGCGCCCGCGCCCGCGCATCGGCTGGCTGCCGCTCGGCCCCCGCGATGTCTACCTGCCCGGGTACGCGGTGAGCGGTGCCTACGTGCGCAACGTCAATCTGGCGAACGCGCACGATTTGAATCCCGCCGTCGTCGCAACGGCCTACCGTCGCGGCGGCGCCGATCTGCGCTACGGCAATCGGGACGTTCGTGGGGCCGTCACTGCGGTGCCCCGCGCCGCGTTCAGCGCCTCCCAGGCGGCCGATACCCATCGCGTCGATTTTACGCGACGCGGCTTGCGCAATTTGAATTTGACCCCAGAGGCGCCGACGGTGACGCCGACGCGCCTGAGTGTCTTTGGCGCGAGGATCCGCATGCTGCAGGTGCCGCCGCGCCAATTGACCCATCGGCCGGTCGTCGCGCGGCTGTTGCCGGCGCGCGCTGCCGTCTCATTCGATCGGCAGCGGGCACTGATCCGTGCCAATGGCGGGCGCCCGTTGAGCGCGATGCAGTGGGCGCAGCTGCGCTCGAACGCCCCGGCCGGCGCAGTGCGCCTGGCAACGGATATCGCCGCGGTGGCCCGAGCGCCGGTGCCGCAGCGGTCGGTATTGCAGAGTGGACCGGCGCCGCTGCCACACCCGATGGCGCGCACACCGCTGCCGCCCCGAACCGACCGGCCCGGCTGGGCCGCCTCGCCGAATGACCGACGCAGCCGTCCGATGTGGCTGCCGCGACCGTTCGCGCCGGTTGCACCGTCCACGGTGCCTTCGCGCACGGGGCCGCAGCCGGCGCTGCCACCGATGCACGGGCATGCTCCGAGTGCTGTGCATCCTCTGTTCGCCCCTGCGCCGCGGTGGCGCTCGGCGCCGCCGATGTATCGGGCGCAGACCCGCATCGCGCCTGAGCGGGCGAATCCCGTGTTCCGATTCCACAATACCTATTCACCGCCGCACTCGCCCCCGCCGATGTACCGCCCCGTCGAGCCGCAGTTCACCCCGCGCGCGACGGCACCGCCGGCCTATCATCCGGCCTATCATCCGGCCTATCACCCCGCTTTCCACCCGGCGCCCGCGCGCCCCTTTCCCGCCCCCCATCCGCCCCGCTGAGCCTCATCGGCGCGGGGAGTGATATTTGCCAACTCGCGCGGCGGGATCTTCGGTTTTGCGAAACGTCATAGCGGCGTTTGCGGCTTCTCCTTATGCGTGCAAAGCTCGTATCGTGCGTGCGTTTCCGCCGGACGTGGCGGATGGGAGGAAGTGAGATGCGAGTCCCGAGAAGAATTCACCTGGCCGTGGCGGCGCTCGCCACCGGCGTGCTGCTCGCACCGGCCGCTCAGGCGGTTCCGAGCTTCGCGCGCCAGACTGGAATGGCCTGTGCCGCCTGCCACACGGTGTTTCCCGAGCTGACGCACTTTGGCCGTGTCTTCAAGGCCAACGGCTACGTCCTTGACAATCTCAAGCAAGTGCGCGCGGTGAACAGCGACCGTCAGCAGTTGCTGTCGCTCTCGCAGTTGCCGACGTTCTCCATCATGACCCAGGTGTCGTACACCTCGCTCAGCAAGCGTCTGCCGGACACCAGCAATCCGGCAGCCCCGGGGCTGACGCAGAACGGGACCGCAGGCTTCCCGCAGCAACTGAGCTTGTTCTACGCCGGTAAGATCGCACCGCACTTCGGAGTGTTCTCGCAGCTCACCTACGCCAATGACAGTGGCACGATCGGCATCGACAATACCGATTTGCGCTTTGCGGACCTCGTGGTCCTGCCGGGCAAGAACACCTTGACCTACGGGGTGTCCCTGAACAACAACCCGACGGTACAGGACCTCTGGAACAGCACGCCGGCCTGGGGTTACCCGTACGCGGCGAGCAACGCGATCGTCTCACCGCTCGCGAGTACGGAGATCGATGGTGCATTGGCCCAGAGCGTCGCGGGGCTGACGGCATACCTGTACTTCGATGAGTCGCTGTATCTGGAGTTCGGCGGCTACCGCTCCGCGCCCCAGGGGCAGACCAATAAGCTCACCGGGCAGGCCGGACCCCTCGATGGGAGCTTCAGCAACGTGATCGAGGGACTCGCGCCGTATTGGCGCGCCGCGTACGAGTACGACTGGGGCGCAAACTCGCTCGAAGTGGGCACTTACGGGGCGGACTTCAAGCTGCATCCGGGGGCTGGACAGCCGCTGCAGGGACCCGATAACCGCTTCTTCGATGTGGCCGAGGACTTCCAGTACCAGTACGTCGGTGAGACCAACATCGTCACCGTGGCCGGTACCAGCATTCATGAGAAGATGCATCTGATTGCGAGCTTTCTCAACGGCGCCTCGGCCAATCGTGATGACTCGCTCACCACGAACCGCATCTGGGCGAGCTACTACTACCGCCGCCAGTACGGCGGGCAGCTCGCCTGGTTCTCCACGACCGGAACCGTCGACAGCGTCCTGTATCCTCCGAACGCGACCAATGGTCCAGGGGTGACGAGCAGCGCGAATGGCTCACCCGATACCAACGGCTTCGTGGCTCAGGTGGACTACCTGCCTTGGCTGAACGTCAAACTCGCGCTTCAGTACACCCACTACAACCGGTTCAATGGCGGCACGACGAATTACGATGGCGCGGGGCGCAACGCCTCGGACAACGACAGCGTGTACGCCTTGCTTTGGTACGCATTCTGAGGTGGGAGCCATGAACATGAGCCATACGGTAAGGATTTGGATGCGTCGGGCGGTGCTGGCCGCTTCGGCGGCGGTGCTCACGGCCGTGAGTCTGCCGAGCGGTGCGCAGGGCGCCCCAACGCCGCCGCAACAGGCCCCGCAACTGGCGATCGCCGTATGCGGCACCTGTCACGGTGTCGACGGCAACAGCATCAACCCGATGTTTCCGCGACTGGCCGGGCAGAAGGCGTGGTACATCGAGCAGCAACTGAAAGAGTTTCGTGCCGAGACTCGCGGTGATCCGTACGCGGTCGCCTACATGTGGGGGATGGCGAACCAGCTCTCCGATCCGACCATCGAGGCGCTGGCGAAGTACTTCTCGAGCCAGACCGCCGGTCCCGGCACGCCGCATCCGGCGGCGATTGTCGCGCGGGGACGTGCGATCTACGAGCACGGCATTCCGGCCCAGGGAGTGCCTGCCTGCGCGGCATGTCACGGACCGCAGGCGCTCGGCAGCGCCCAGTTCCCGCGTCTGGCGGGCCAGCATGCGGAGTACATCCTGAAGCAATTGCAGTCCTTTCAGAACAACATGCGTAACGTCGCGATCATGCACGGCGTTGCCCAGACGCTGCATCGCTCACAGATGCGCGCCGTGGCCGATTATCTCGAGTCGTTGCCTTAAGTCGTTGAATCGATCGCCGCCGCCTCGGCGAACGGCGACTGATCGGGGTTTACCGCCTCCCCCTTCGGCGGTAAACCCCGTCTATTCCTTCACGCCGTGACCCGGTACGAGCAATTACCGATCTACCAGTCGGCGCTCGTGGTCCCTGTGTACTTCGCGCAGGTGCTGTCGCGCTTCAGCCGAACCTAAGAGCACACGCGGCTCAGGTTTCTGCGCGACCAGAGCCGTGCGGTGGTGACTCTGGTCACCAAGGCGAATGCAGCGCGCACCGGGGTTCCCGGCCGTGCTCCCGGGATTGCAGTTCTGCGGGTCTGCGATGCGAAGGCGGGAGAGCGTTGTGCGGATCGAGGAGCGCAAATGCACGTCTTGGCGCATCGGCCCGTCCCGGACAGCGCCGGCCATCTTGTGCCGCGGTTGTGCAGTGCGCGGGGGGCGAAGCGTGTGATTGAAAATGACCCGGCGGTCCGGCGTGCGAATCAGATGCACACCGGCCCCAAAAATGCTTGCGCCGTGCGAGTGGGCAGCCGGATTGGCGCGTGTCTCATTGGGCCGCTCACAACGGCTCGGCTCCGATGTCGCAGCGTCGATCGCGGCGCAGTAGACCCCATCCGCCGCAGCCGCGAGACGGTGAGCACTTGCGTCGATGCTGGAACGCGAGGCGCGGGAACGATTTGCGGCGCATCGCCGCTTGGCGTTTCGGCACTTTGATTCATTGGGTAGGATTGCCGCGATGCGGCGGGGAGTTTCCTCCTGCATCTCTCGGCCGGGGTCGGGATTCAATCGTGTCGGTGAGGCGTCGCGCGCCTCAGTCAGGCTCCCCGCACGCGCCGCGGGCAATCTCCTCGAGCCACTGACGGATCTCCTGCGCGCTGCAGGCGTTCTGTGCGTGCAATGTGGCGAGCAGGCCCTGAAGATGCGCCGCGAGTGCAGCCGCAACGGCCTGCGGTGGATGATGCGAGAGCAGAGCAGTGGCCTCATCGAGCGCCTCGATGCACGTCTCGATCGCCGCAGCTGCGCTGAAGGGCGCCGTATTCATCGCCTGCAACTCCCCCGTGGTGCGATTTCGCCCCAGCATATCCGTGCGCGGGGCGACCGCAGCGGTGGGCCGCGCATTTGTGCACCAACTCGCAAGCAAACGGGAGTTCGCGCACTGCGCAACTGCCTAGACTGATCCGCGCGCCGATAGGGCGCTCAGTTCCAGCGGGATACCGGCGATGAAAATTACACAGTCGCTGCGCTCGGCTGCCGCACCTGCAGTCAGAATGCATTCCCTGCGCACCGCGCGGATCGACCCAACGACGGGCGCTTCGGGCGTTTCGGCGCGGATGTGGGCGCGGGTTTTCCTTGCTTCTGCGCTGGTGCTGCCTGCGCTCGCGGCGGCTCAATCCTCACCATTTCTCACCGGCGCTACCGCGCTCGAAAGCAACATCCTGGCGTGGCTTACACCAATCGCGGTCATTCTCGTGATGGTGCTCGGGGCCATGGCGATGGCGAATCGGATCTCCTGGGGCTGGTGCATCGGCGCCATCCTCGGGATTGCGATCGCATTTGGCGCCCCGCAAATCGTCGGTTGGGTGCGCGGTATGTTCGGCGTCTAAGGGCGTAAGCACATGAACCTGCATAACCCTCCGCTGTGTGCCGATCCGCTGTTTCTCGGGGCGACCCGTCCGCCGATGCGCTGGGGCGTGACCTACAGCGCACTGCTGTTCAATCTCGTCTTCACGCTCGAGGCTTTTCTGCTCACGCGTAATCTTCTGACGCTGCTGCTCGCGCTGCCAATCCATGCCCTGAGCGCGCTGCTATGTGCCCGCGATGCCCGCTATTTCGACCTGTTGCTGCTCGCGGTGCGGACCGGACTGCCGGCGGCGCTCGGCAACCGGTGGATCTGGGGAGCTACGAGCTACTCGCCGCTCGTGCTCGATCTGCCGGATCGGGCCGGACGGCGGCGCCGGCAAGCCGAGTGCTGGTGCGGTGCATCGCGGGAGCGACTCGCATGGTGAGGCGATCGGCCGGCGCACTGCGGCGCGAGATCGGACTCGGCCGCTACATTCCCTACCGCGCCCACGTGGCGAGCGCCGTCCTGCGCACTTGCGACGGCGACTATCTGCAGGTCTTTCGTCTCGCCGGACAAAGCTTCGAGAGTGCCGATACCGAACAGATCAACGGATGGCACGATCGCCTGAATGTGCTGTGGCGCAACCTCGCCGAGCCTGGCGTGGCGCTGTGGACCCACGTGGTGCGTCGCCGCGCGCCTCTGGCGCAGAGCGCCGATGCGCCGATGCAGTTCGCCGGTCGGCTGCTCGAGCGCTATCTGCAGCGTCTCAGCGCCGAGCGGCTGATGGTGAACGAACTCTATGTGTCGGTGCTGTATCGCCCCGCCCCCGGCCGTGCACAGCGCTTGCTGGCCCGGGTGCTCGAGCGGACTCGACCGGCTGATCGGGCGCAGGAACTCGCTGATGCGCTGGAAGTGTGCGCGCGTCTGGCGCGCACATTGTGCGCATCGCTGTCACGCTACGAGCCGCACCTGCTGAGCTGCTATCGCGAGGCGAACCGCTGGTACTCCGAACCGCTCGAATTTCTGGCTCTGCTGATTGACGGGGAGCGCCGGCGCGTGCCGCTGCCGCTCGGCCCGCTCGATGCCGCGCTCGGAACGTCACGGGTGTTCTTCGGCAATGAATTGATTGAATACCGGCTGCTCAGTGCAAGTCGTGTTGGGGCGATGCTCGGCATCAAGGAGTACCCGACCCCGAGCCTGCCGGGCATGCTCGATGCGCTCCTCGCCGCACCGTTTGCCTTCGTCCTCACCCAATCGTTCGTGTTCCTCTCCAAGGCGAGCGGCCAGCAGCTGCTCAGCCGCCAAATCAACCGCATGGTGAACGTGGGGGATTTTGCCCGTTCGCAGGCCGAGGAACTCACCGAGGCGCTCGATGCGCTGACCAGCAATGAGTTCGTGATGGGCGAGCATCACTTCTCGCTGCAGGTTCTCGCCGATCTCGAGGTGCCGTCCGGCGAGCAGCGCCTCGAGGCGTTCAATCAGCAGCTCGCTCGGGCCCGAGCGCTGCTCGCCGATACCGGCATGACAGTGGCCCGGGAGGACCTCGGCCTCGAGGCGGCGTTCTGGGCGCAACTGCCGGGCAATTTCGCGCTTCGGCCGCGGTTGGCTCCGATCACGTCCCGAAACTTCTGCGCGCTCGCGCCGTTTCACAACTTCCCGGCCGGGCGCGCCGTCGGCAATCATTGGGGCGAGTCGCTTGCCATTTTGCAG
This sequence comes from Pseudomonadota bacterium, assembly GCA_028067895.1. GTDB lineage: Bacteria > Pseudomonadota > Gammaproteobacteria > Steroidobacterales > Steroidobacteraceae > 13-2-20CM-66-19. Next base: position 13,582 of record JAPTUI010000008.1, read on the forward strand.
ACGCGCGCTCGCTCGGCGTTTCACTTCTCACTACATGCCGCGGCCGGGGAGGGCGCGCGGCGCGACACCGGGCACACCTTCATCTGTGGACCGACCGGCTCCGGAAAGACGGCGCTGATCGGATTTCTCGTCACGTTGCTGACACGCCAGAACGCCACCCAGGTAATCCTCGACAAGGACCGCGGCCTGGAAATTCTGGTACGCGCGCTCGGCGGCACGTATCTGCCTCTGCGCAGCGGGGCACCGAGCGGGTTCAACCCGCTGCAGTTGCCGCCCACCGCAGCCAACGTGCAGTTTCTGCACGAGTGGCTCGAACTTCTCGCGCGCGCCCCGCTCGGCACGGCGCTCTCGGTGCGTGAACTTGCCGACCTCGATCAGGCGCTGCGCGGCACCCTCGCGCTCGATCCACCGGCCCGGCGTCTGTCTCGACTGCTGGAGTTTCTGGACGCCACCGAGCCGGAGGGCGTGCACGGCCGGCTCGCACGCTGGTGCGAGAGTGCCGGCGGGGAGTATGCCTGGGTGTTCGACAATCCCGTCGATCAGATCGCCGAGCGGCTCTCGACTGCCCGGCTGTTCGGCTTCGACATCACCGAGTTTCTGGATCAGGAGCGCTGCCGGGTGCCCATTTCGTTGTACCTGCTGCACCTGGTGCGCGGGTTGCTCGATGGGCGGCGCGTGGTGTGTTGGCTCGATGAGTTCTGGCGGCTCATCGAGGATCCAGTATTCGAGAAATTCGCCAAGGACGGGCCGAAGACCTGGCGAAAACTCAACGGCGTGATGGTGCTCGCGACACAGAGCGCGAGCGACGTGCTCGCCAGCCGCATCAGCCGCACGATCATCGAGCAGACCCCGACCAAGATCTTCTTTCCGAACCCGAGCGCCTTCGGCGAAGAGTTGCTCGAGGGGTTCGCGCTGTCGGGTCGAGAGTTCGCCCTGATCAAGGACGAACTCGCCCCGGGGGCGCGCGCCTTTCTCATCAAGCAGGGTACCCAGAGCGTGGTGTGCCGGCTCGAGCTCACGGGACTCGAGGCAGAAATGCAGGTGCTCTCGGCCCGGGCCGGTGGACTACGTCGACTCGATATGCTGCTGCGCGAGCGCGGCGCGGAACCACAGGCGTGGCTCGAGGCATTTCTCGCCCAACCTGATACCGAGTGACCGAACGGAGAAATGCCATGAGACCCCAAGTGTGTGTCTGGGCGGTTTTGCTGATTGCCGTGGCGCCGGTGGCGAGCGCCCAGTGGGCGGTGATCGACGTGGCGGCCGTTGCACGCCTGAGCGCGGAGCTGCAGACGCTCGATCAGTCGTTGACCACTCAACAGCAGGAGTTCGGCGCCGCCGAGGCGCAGTTGCGCGGCATGAGTGGTACGCGCGGCATGCAGGACCTGCTCGGCGGCATCCGCCGCAACTATCTGCCGCAAACCTGGGGTCAACTGCGTGCTGCCGCCGACGGCCGCCCCGGCAGCTACCCGGGACTCGCCGCGGCGGTCCGCGCGGCGCTGACCGCACACGCCTATCTCAGTTCCGGGCAGCTTCAGATCCTCTCGCCGAGCGCCCAGCAGCAACTTCTCGCCAACCGGCGCACGGCCGCGCTGCTTGAGGCGATTTCAGCATCCGCACTCAGTGACGCCAGCGCCCGATTCTCCGGCCTGAAGCAGCTGATCGCGACGATCGGTTCGGCGCGCGACCAGAAGTCGATTCTCGACCTCACGGCGCGCATCGGTGCAGAGCAGACCATGCTTGAGAACGAGCAGACCAAACTGCGCGTGCTGTTCGCGGCCGCCGAAGCTCAGCAGTGGATCGATCATGAGCGCGAGCGCGAGGCGGCCATCGCCGCGCAGGGCAACTTCGCCACGCGGTTCCGCCCAACGCCCTGAAGGCGCTTGGCGGGTCAAGGGCAGCACGGGGCAGCGGTCATGGGATTTTTCGCCACCTTCTGGATTTGGCTGAATGGTGCGCTCTCGAGCTACATCGGCGCGACTACGGCACGCGTGGCGATGCTCCTGGAGCCGACGCTCATTGCCCTCGGAACCGTCTACGTCACCGGTTGGGGGTATCTGCTGCTCAGCGGGCGGATCCGCGAGCCGCTCGGCGACGGCTTGCGACGTATCGCCGTTCTCGCCCTCGTGCTCGGTGTCGGCGTCCACCTGTGGCTGTACAACACGTTGATCGTCGACACCTTCTACCGGGCCCCGGCGGAATTCGCCGCCCAGGTCGTCGGCGCGGCGTACCCGGTGCAGACGCTCGATGCGATCTGGAACGCCGGCGGTGCGGTCGCGGGACGTCTTTTCGAGCAGGGCAGCGTCTGGCGCGGCGATTTGGGGTTCTATCTGGCCGGCGCGGTGGTGTGGGTGCTGGTCGGGCTGTTGTGCGTGTACACGATGTTCCTACTGGCACTCTCGAGCATCGCACTCTCGGTGCTGCTCGCGCTCGGTCCTCTGTTCATCGTGATGCTGCTGTTCGACGGCACACGGCGGCTGTTCATGGCGTGGCTGGCACAACTGACCAATTACGCGCTGATCAACATCCTCACCGTCATGGTCGCGGCGCTGCTGCTGCATCTGGTGCAGCGCTATGCCGTGCAGACCGCAGCGCTCGGCGCCGCAATCGGCACGGTTGATGCGCTCGACTTTCTGCTCGCGACGGTCCTGGTGTTCCTGTTCATGCGCCAGGTGATGCCGATTGCCGCGGGGCTGTCGGGCGGTATTGCGCTCAGTACCTTTGGACTGATGAGCCGGACGATGCGCACGGCGGTCAGCCCGCTCGTGGCGGGCGCGAGTTACGTCGCGCCGGTGACAACCGGCGCCGTCGTGGCGCTGAGCGCTGCGGCGCGGTCGCGACTGGGCCGCCGTGAGGCGGCACAGTCCGGTGAGTCGGAGTGAACGGTGCAGATCAGGGCTTTGCGGAGGTACTCATGAGAGTTCTGGGAACGACGTGTCTGATGCTGCTGCTTGCCGGGTGTGCGTCCGGACCGAGCTGCTCGGGACGGCTGGTGCCGATCAACCGGCCGATGTCGGTTGCCCCGCGCGTTGTCCCCAACGCGCCGCCATCCACAACCGGAGTGCGTACTGGCCGGAGCCCCCGGACATGAGCGCCGACCCTTCGCTTCGCGGGTATCTGGCGGATGCCGTGACGTGGGACACCGAGCGTACGCTGCAAACGCAGCTGAGTGCGCGTCGCGCGTGGCGTGTCGCCGCCGGTGCGAGCCTGTGCGTGCTCGCGCTCGCACTGGCCATCGCGGTCATGATGCCCCTGAAGCGCGTCGAGCCGTATCTCATCCGGGTCGATGCCCGTACGGGTGCGGTTGATGTGCTGCCGCCGTACCGGGGCGGGGCTACGTTCGGTAAGACGATCGCACGATATTTTCTGATGCGCTACATCTCGGTTTGCGAGCGCTTCGATTACGCCATGGCCGCAGCCGATTATCAGCACTGCGGTGCGTTCAATTCCAGCCGTCTGAACGAGGCGCTGTACGCGCGGTGGGCCCGAGGTAACCCGCATTCCCCGCTCAATATCCATCGCGACGGCAGCAGCGTCGAGGTGCGCATTCAGGCGGTGAGCTTCCTCGGACGCGCCCTCGGTGGTGGCCATCTGGCGCAAGTACGCTTCGAGCGCATCTCCCGTCAACCCGGTGGCACGGTACGCAATCGGCGGCAGTGGATTGCGACGGTCGGCTACCGATTCACCGGTGCGCCAGTGCATGCTGCGACGCGCCGCTGGAATCCGCTCGGATTCGAGGTAACGGCTTTGGAAATGGAACGTGAGACGCTCGGTTCAGCGCCTGCGCGGTTACCTCGGCGGAGGCGGCCGTGAGCGCGTCGCGATCGACCGGCGCGCTCTGCGCTCTGCTCGTGCTGTTGGCGAGCAGTCGCGCCGGTGCCGCGGCCGAAGGGCACGACGCTGCGCGCCACGCGCAGATACCGTTCACGGCGCCTCAGATCCGCTACGTGCGGTATGCACCCAATCGCATTTACCACCTCGAGGGCGTGGCCGGGTACGAGATCGACCTGCAATTTGCACCCGCAGAGCGATTCCGCGGGCTTGGGGTCGGGGACGCGAAAGCTATCCGGGTCGCTGCGGCGGCGAATCACCTGTTCATCAAGCCGCGTGCGGCGCGCGTGGCGACGGATCTGACGGTGCTCACCAATCGCCGCACGTACGTGTTCAGCTACCGGGTAGGTCCCGCGGCGCCAGGTCGTCCTCAGACGACGCTCTACGCGCTACGGTTCGTATATCCGCCCCGGCGCGCGCGGGCTACTGCGGCCCGGCGGCAGCGCTCGGCTGTGGCTCGGGATCTGTCCCGCGCCGAGCGGGTCCGGCCCCGCAATACCGACTACTGGTATTGCGGGCCACGCGCGCTGCGGCCGACGGCCGCCTGGGACGACGGGGAAGAGACGCACTTGGTCTTTCCGTCGCGAGAGCCGCTGCCGGCGGTCTTCTTGCACAATGCCGA
>JAPTUI010000269.1 GCA_028067895.1 Pseudomonadota bacterium
GTCCTGAATCACATCGAACAGATTCGGATCGATCGTCTTCAGACTGTTGGTCACCCCGGTCTCCTCCCAGATCGTGTACAGCTCCACCGACGTCTTGAGATTGACCTCCCAGGCCGTCTTGGTGGTGTGCAGAGTGGGCACGGGGATGGCTTTGCGCAGCGTGTCGAGCGGCGCGCTCACCTTCGAGACGTTAGGTCCCCAGTCCGGGAAGGCGTCCCGGCTGATCATGTCGGGAGAAAGCTGGTTTCCGGTCGAGATGAGCTTGAGCATCACGCGACTGAACGGCCGCAGCACGTTCTTGGCCGATTCCATGCCGTGCTTGATCGCGACTTCGCGCATCAGCATCACCAGCCCCCCGGGGGAGTTGCCGAACGGGCAGCGCGCGGCGCACGTGTAGCACTGAGCACACGCCCAGATCTTCTCCTGCATCGCGTCGTAGATGCCTTCCAGATTCTCGGTCCACAGCAGTTGCACGATCTCGCGCGGGCTGTAGTCGTAGTAGTGGGCCGAGGGGCAGGTCGCCGTGCAGATGCCGCAGTTGAGACAACCGTTCAGCTGGTGATCGAATCTGAGATCGGACTGGATGTCCTGGAAGATCTCCTCGAGCTTGGTCCGCGCGAGCGGGGCGTGCGCGGACACCGGATCGCCGATGTGCTCCTGCACTCGTGTCGCATGCTCTTGGGTCATGCCCGCGATCCGCCGTTAGTAGGTGAGCACGCGGTAATCATCGTCCATGACGCGCTCGATCAGGTAGGCACCGCCGACGATGCCGCCGCACTCGGGAATCAGATCCTCCTGAGTCATGTCGAACAGATCGAGATTGGGGGAACAGCACAGGAACTTCACACCCGCCTCGTGCGCGTCCTTGATGAAATCGAGCACGGATTTCGGCGAGCCGGCCTTGACGAACAGTCGTTCGGCCACACCCTTCTTCAGCAGTCTCCCGGCCGTGGCAGTGCACACGACCTCGACCGCGAAGTCCATGGCCGCCGCGACTGTGGCCTGGAAAATCGGCGCGCCGAGCTCCTCGCCGTTGCGCGGATCGGTGTTGGCCGTCACGATGATCAGCTTCGATGCCATGTGTTGTCCGCAATTGACGGCGATGCGCAATTCGGCCGAGACTGACCCGGTCTCGACCCCCCAATTGGATATTAGTGATATCTTATTTATTGATGAGCGTCAAGGCCCGCGAGCGCGCCGGACTTCCCGCAGCCGCAGCGGCGCACCCCCGCGGCGCGCCGCCAAGCTGACCGATACTACGCGCGTCGGCGCGTCTCGCGCGCATCGTGGCAATTACCTAGCGCGCGGCCCGCCGGTCAACACCGCGCCGCGCGGTTTTGGGTGATGCGAACGGCCGGTCCCGCAGTGCAAGCTCCGGCGATGAGGCGAGCAGCGACGCCGTGGTCGGTTACCGACCGGCGCAACAACAGGCCAGCGGATCACTATGAGCGCGCCGGCAACATCAGGTCCAGCACTCGGACCAGGCCGGACATGACAGCCGCGAGCGCAATCTCGATCTGCGCCTGGACGGCGCGTAACGCGGCCAAGCCCGCGGCCGTCTCGTCCGGCGCTTCCGGAAACTCCATGATCAGATCCTCCACGATCGCCGACTTGATACCCGGATGACCCGCGAATCCAAATGCGTGCTCGCCAAGCTGGAAGAGCGCCCACCCGCCCTGCGCGTCATGGGCCAGCACCCGGGCGCCGGCCGGGAGCGACACGCTGTCGCGGCCGTAACGCACCAACGGATAGATCGGCGGCAACAGTCCTCCCAGGGCGCCCTCCACCGAGCGCGTGGCGATACCGACATCGAGCGTGAGCTTGCCCGCTGCCGCGCTGCCCCCGCCGGCCAGCGCCAGGATCTGTGCTCCGAGTCCGAATCCGATCACCGGCTGCGACGCCGCGAGCGCCGCCGCGACGAGCTCGATCTCCGCCTCGAGCCACGGCAGGCGGGCCGCGCCCGGGACGATACCCCACGGGCCGCCGCCGAGCAGCACCAGTCCGGCGGAAGTCTCCGCGAATCTCGGCAGCCGGCCGCCGGCGGTGAACGGACGGAAATAGCGAAAGCCGATCCCGCGGATTTCCAGGTGATCCTCGATCAACCCGAGATACTCCGCCGCGGTGTGCTGGACCACGGCCAGCTTGGTGGGCAGAGCGCGCATGAGCGGTCAGGTCGGCGCGTGCGCCGTTGCCGACAGCGCCGCCTCGATCGCGCATTTGAAGTCCGCCGCGCCGACCGACAAGGTGCTGGCGGGATGTTCCAGAAAGAACCGTTCGATCGTCTCGCCGATGGACTCGATCTCGACGCCCCGCAGCCGACTCTCCAGGTCCAACACGAGCCGCGGCGGCGCCACGAAAAAGTCCCCGCTGATCAGCACCTGGCCGATCCTCCGGCCCTCAGGGCCCTCACGGCGCAAATACGCCGAGATCGTTCCACCCGCCCCGGCGCAGGTTCCGACCGAGACCGCCGCGCCGCGCGGCGGCCCGTCGATCTCGGCGACGAACTCCTCCGTGCCGATCCACCGTGCGTGCAACTGACGCCCCAGCTGCAGCACGCCGGCAAGCGAGTCGGCCTCGGCCGGCTGGAACTCGACGCCCAGCCGCTCGCGAAAGCCATCGAGCAGGGCCTGCTGAACCTGCCCGATGGCGGGCGTCCGCGCGCCCAGCAGCTCGCGCAGACTCACCACCCGCTGCGCCGCCGAGTCGAGGCCGTGCCGGACGATCTTGGCCCGTGGCACACGCAGCGCACCCAGCAGGCTGGCGGTATCGAGCTCGACGAGCACTGTTCCCTGGTACAGCAGCGTGTCGCCGTCGAAGAACCCGCCGGTTCCGCCGAGCTTGCGCCCCTCCACCTCCAGATCGTTGCGCGGCCGGAAGCGGACTTCGACGCCGAGTCGGCTGAGCCCCGCGGCAGCGGCCTCGCAGACCGCCCGGGCCACCTCGTCGAGCGACGTGCCGCCGAGGGTTCCCCGGCCGAACACCAGCGCCCAGCCGAGCTGGCCCGGATCGAGATAGATCGCCCCGCCGCCGGTGATGCGCCGGCCGACTTCGATGCCGCGCTGCCGGCAGTAGTCGAGATCGATCTCCGCGCTGCGGGACTGATGGC
>JAPTUI010000557.1 GCA_028067895.1 Pseudomonadota bacterium
CGAGCGCTGGCCGACGGCGAGCGCCTCATCGAGCCGCGCGCGCGCCGCCTCGTACTGTCCGGCCACGGTGTGCGCGATACCGAGATTGGTCAGGCAGAGCGCAAAGCTCTTCGGCTGGGCGCCCGCCGAGAGCATCCGACGGCTCTCCTGCAACGCCTCGAGTCCCTCCTCCAGTGCCCCGGTACGCGCCAGGTTCAAGCCGTAAAACGCGAGCGCCCGGGCGAGGTCGAGCGGCTCGCCCGACTCGCGCAGCAAAGCGACGGTACGCCGCAGGGCCGGCACGGCACGTCCACGTGGCTCGCCGGTGGAGAGGAAGCCGTACCCGAACCACAGACGCGCCTCGAGCGAGCGCGGCGTCGCACCGCTCAGCGCTGCGGTGGCGCGCTCGAGGCGCGAGCGACCCTCGGGCATCAGCGACAGCAGATACCACAACAGGTATGAGGAGGCCGCCAGCTCGACGCCGATCTGCACATCACCGTCGGCGCCAAAGGCCCAGTCGAGCGCGACGCGTACATTGTCGATCTCCGGACCGACCTTCTCCAGCCACTCGACCGAGGGCGTCTGCTCCCAGACAAGGTGCGCCGCATGCAACAGGTCGCGGAAGTAGCGCGAGTGCAGCCGCGCCAATGGCCCGAACTCACCGCTGTCGGCGAGCTTCTCCATCGCGTAGGCATGCGTGGTCTCGAGCAATCGATAGCGGCGCTGCGACCCGGACGTGTCGGCCACCACCAGTGATTTGTCGACCAGTTCGGCGATCCGGCTGACGACCTCCCACTCCGGCAGCGCCGCATCGGCGACCACCTGACCGGCCGCCTCGAGCGTGAAGCTGCCGGCGAACACGGCCAGCCGGCGCAGTACGATGCGGTCCGGCTCAGCCAGCAGCCGGTGGCTCCAGTCGAGCGTGGCGCGAAGCGTCTGGTGGCGCGGCAGCGCCGTGCGTCGCCCGCCGGTGAGCACGTGAAAGCGCAGGTCGAGCCGCTGCGCCAGACCGTCGATACCGAGCGCCGCGGAACGCGCGGCGGCCAGTTCGATCGCGAGCGGGATGCCATCGAGGCGCCGGCAGATCATCGCCACGGTGGCTGCATTGCGCTCGTTGAGCTCGAATTGCGGATCGGCGGCCCGGGCCCGCGCGACGAACAGACGCACCGCGCCATGGCGCTGCGTACTAGCGAGGCCGGCGATGTGCTCGGCCGGGAACTCCAGCGGCCGCAACCGCAGCGTGCACTCTCCCTCGATGCCGAGCGGCTCCTGGCTGGTGGCGAGGATGCGCAGCTGGGGCGCCGCGGCAAGTAGCGTCTCGGCCTCGCGGGCCGCAGCGCCGATCAGATGTTCACAGTTGTCGAGCACCAGCAGCAGCTTGCGCTCGCGCAGCGCAGCGGCGAGGCGCTCACCGGTCCAACGTCCGGTACCGCTCTGCAGACCGAGTGCGGCATGCATGGCGCTCGCGACCAGCTCCGGGTCGGTGAGCGGAGCGAGTTCCGCGAGCCACACCCCCTCGGGAAATTCCGCGAGCGCCTCGCGCGCCGCCTCGAGCGCGAGACGGGTCTTGCCGATGCCCCCCGTGCCGACCAGCGTCACCAGCCGGTTGTGCTGCAGGAGCTCGTGCACCGTGGTGAGTTCGGCCTCACGGCCAATGAAATCCGACATCGCCGCCGGCAGATTGGTCGGCGGCGAGGGCGCTTCGGCCGAGCTGCGTGCGCGGTCGGTCTCGGACAGCTCGCGCACCTCGCCGGTGAAGCGATACCCGCGCAGCGGCACGGTGACGATGAGATTGCGGTCCTTGCCGAGCGCCTTGCGCAGCGCCGAGATCTGCACCTGGATGTTGCTCTCTTCGACGACGATGCCCGGCCAGGCGCGTGCGAGCAGTTCCTCCTTGGTCACCAGGTCGCCGTGCGCCTCAAGCAGCACCAGCAGCACGTCGAAGGCTCGGGAGCCGAGCACAACGGGCTTATCGCCGCTGCGCAGCTCGCGCTGGCGGATCAGCAGCCGAAAGCGTCCGAACTCGAGGCAGTTCGCGCCTCGCGCAATACCGTGCATGAATCTAGATGGTCCAAAGGTCTCGGGACGGCGCACCGGCTCGCGGATCCCACAGGGAAAGTGTAGCGCAACTGCCCCACCCCTCGGGCGCCAAGCGCGCCGTCCCGGGGAGCCCGGTCACGCTTTACGGCAGGCCCTGGCCGTGTATCATGGTAGCGCTACCAATTCTACTCGACCGATGAGGGGGCCGTCATGTCCAAGTTCCGGCAGTCTCTTGCCGCCGCGCTAGTGCTGCTCTGTGCCGCGACCGCCTGGGCGGCGCCGGCGCCGTACCGTAATTTCAAGGTCACCGTGTACATCCCGGTGCGCGTAGTCAAGCGCATGGCGCGGGATCCGGCCTGGATGCGCTCAAGCTGGCACACCATCGCCAGCCGTCTGCATGTCGACCAGGTCTTCATCGAGAGCTATCGCGCGGGGGACTGCGCCACCGGCGCCGAACTGTCCCGTGTGAAGCACTTCTTCCTGGCGCATCACGTCGCGGTGGCCGGCGGGATGGCCATGCTCGGCCCCGGCGGCAATGGTCAGTTCAACACCCTCGATTACGCCCTGCCTGCGGATCGTGCGCTGACGCGACGCATGGCCGCGCTCACCGCAAAGCACTTCGATGAGTTCGTGCTCGACGATCTGTACTTCTTCAACACCAAGAGTCCGGCGGATATCGCCGCGAAGGGCTCGCGCACATGGTCGCAGTACCGCATGCAGACCATGGACGAGGTGTCGCGCAACCTGATCTTGAAGCCCGCCGAGGCCGCCAATCCCAAGGTGCGCGTCATCATCAAGTTCCCGAACTTCTACCCCTCGTTCCAGGGCATGGGGTTCGATCTGGTGCACGAGCCGAAAATCTTCCCGGAGATCTGGACGGGCGATGAAACCCGCTACGCCCCGAGCACCGATCAGCAGTTGCTGCCCTACGAGAGCTACGAGATCTTCCGCTACTTCGAGAATATCGCCCCGGGGCGCAATGGCGGCGGCTGGGTCGATCCCATCGCCATGCACGACCTGGACCGCTACGCCGAGCAACTTTGGGACACCATTCTCGCCAAGGCGCCGGCGATCAATCTG
>JAPTUI010000110.1 GCA_028067895.1 Pseudomonadota bacterium
GGAACATGCGCACGATCTGCGCCGGGCTCGAGTAGGCCGGGATGTCATAGACGCCGATCTCCATGCGCGGCGCGCGCCCGGTGAGACGCAGATACAGCTCGAGCGCGCGCGGATCAGAGAGCGCCCCGAGGCGGCCGAGGCGAGCGAACACCAGGTGGAGCGTATCGCCGGCCTGCACGCGCACGCGCACCGTGCCCGGCGCCGGGCCGGGCGCCCCATAGTAGTGCTGCAGCCAGGCAAAGCCGCCGCCGGCCCCGAGCACCAAGAGCGCCAGCACGATCGCCACGATCCGCCCGGTGCGCCGCCGTCCGCTGTGCTCAGTCATCGGCGGGCGCCTCGAGCAGCGGCTGCATCAGCCGCTGTAGCCGTTCTGTGAGCGGACCCGGCGCCAACTCGCGTCCGGGCAGCGCGCGCACCGGCCAGAGACCGAGCCGCGCGTTGGTGAGCACCACTTCGCTCGCCGCCTCCAGATCCGCGAGCCCGAGCGCGCACGCCTCGACCGGCAGCCCCGCCCGGGCCGCTTCGCGCATCACGACCTGGCGCATGACGCCCGCCACGCCGCAGGTGCGGATCTCCGGCGTACGCACGCGCGCCGCGCCGGGTGCGCCGTCGATGAGAAACACGTTGGTCATGGTGCCGCCAATGAGCTGTCCCGCCGTGCTGAGCATCAGTGCCTCGTCGGCCTCGGCACCGTCCGCCTCGTTCGCCGCCAGGACCTGCTCCAGACGGTTGCAGTGCTTCAGGCCTGCGAGCGCCGGGTTTTCGCCCAGCCGTACCGAGGCGATCCGCACCCGCGCACCGGCGCGGGGATGAGCCTCTTCGGGCCACGGATAGCGCATGATGACACAAGTGCCCGCCTCCGCGCCGCGCCGGTAGCCGCGCGCCGCGCCCGCTCCGCGCGTCAGCAGCACTTTGACGAGCGAGCGTGGAGCCTCGGCGGCGACTTGTTCGATCTGTGCGCGCAGCGCCGGCGGCTCGGGTACCCCGAGCCGCCGGCAGCCGAGCGCCAGACGCTCGAGGTGCAGCGTGAGGAAGCGCGCGCGGCCCTTCAGACAGGCGACGGTCTCGAATACGCCCTCCCCGTACTGCAGCCCGCGGTCGAGCACCGACACCACTGTGCACGGCCGGCCGTTCACCCACACCGCCGGACCGTTCATGCGCGCCTTCCCGCCGGCGCCCCGAGCGCGGCGAGCACGCCGCGCGCCTTGGCTCGGGTTTCCGCCAGCTCCCGCTCGGCCTCGGAGTCCGCGACGATGCCCGCGCCGGCGCGCAGCTCGAGCCACCCGCCGCGGCTCCACAGGGTGCGGATCAGGATGTTGAAATCCGCATCGCCGTTGCGGCCGAGCCAGCCGAGTGCGCCGGTGAACGGTCCGCGGCCCTCGCCTTCGAACTCGGCAATGATCTGCATGCAACGGATCTTGGGGCACCCGGTGATGGTGCCACCGGGAAACAGCGCGCGCATGTGCCGCACTGTCGAGCAGCAGCGGATAGCACCGGGGGTCGTGCGCAGCGAGCGCTCTGAGCACCCGCGGCTCGAGGTCCAGCGCGCGAACCGGCACTGTGGCGCGCCGGGGCGAATCAGCCGGTGAAGCGCTTGAAGATCACCGACCCGTTCGTGCCGCCGAACCCGAAGGAGTTCGACAGCGCGATGTCGATCGGCATCTGCCGGGCCGTGTTGGGGACGTAGTCCAGATCGCAGTCCGGATCGGGCGTGTCGTAATTGATGGTCGGCGGCGCCACCTGATCGCGCAGCGCGAGGATGGAGAAGATCGCCTCGACCACGCCGGCCGCCCCGAGCAGATGTCCCGTCATGGACTTGGTGGAACTCACCGCCAGTCGCCGCGCATGCTCGCCGAAGGCGCGTTTGATCGCGAGCGTCTCGGCCTTGTCACCGGCGAGCGTCGAGGTGGCGTGCGCATTGACGTACTGCACGTCCTCGGCGTTGATGGCCGCATCCCGCAGCGCGTTCGCCATGGCGAGCCGTGCGCCCTCGCCGTCCTCCGGCGGCAGCGTGATGTGGTACGCATCCCCGCTCATGCCGAAACCGATGAGCTCGGCGTAGATCTTCGCGCCGCGGGCACGGGCGTGCTCGAGCTCCTCGAGGATCACCGCCCCACCGCCATCGCCGAGCACGAATCCGTCGCGGTCCCGGTCCCACGGCCGGCTGGCGCGCTGCGGATCGTCGTTGCGCCGCGAGAGCGCCTTGGCCTGCGCGAAGCTCGCCAGGCCGCACACCGTAGTCGCCATCTCGCCGCCGCCGGCGATGAGCAGGTCGGCATCGCCGTACTGCAGCGTACGCATCGCGAGCCCGATCGCGTGCGTGGAGGTGGTGCAGGCCGTGACCACCCCGAGGTTCGGGCCCTTCAGTCCGAACCGGATCGACAGGTGCCCGGCGATCATGTTGATGATGCTCGCGGGCACGAAGAACGGGGAGATCTTGCGCGGATTGCCCGTCTTGACGTACTCGGCGAACTCGCGCTCGATCGTGCCGAGGCCGCCGATGCCGGCCCCACACACCGCCCCGCAGCGCGTGACGTCGAGCGTGTTGAAATCGATCCCGGCATCCTCGACCGCCTGCGCTCCGGCGGCGACGCCGTAGTGCATGAAGTCGTCCATGCGCCGCACTTCCTTCGGATCGAAGTAGTGTTCCAGATCCAGGTCGCGTACTTCCCCGGCGAAACGCACCGGGAACGCCGACACATCGAAACGCTGTACCGGCCCGATGCCGCTCTGACCGGCCAGGATGGCCTTCCAGGCCTTCTCCACGGTGCTGCCCACCGGTGAGATGATCCCCAGTCCCGTGACCACGACTCGACGTTTGCTCACACTCTACCCGTCTGGTGACCCGTCTTGGCTGAACTCGATGCGCTGCAGCGCCGGAGCGCCCGCCGCCGGGGCGGGCCGCGATCCGGCCGTGGCCCACTCAGGCCTTGCTGCGCCGCTCGTTGATGTAATCGATCGCCTGCTGCACGGTGGTGATCTTCTCGGCGTCTTCGTCGGGGATCTCGATCTCGAACTCTTCCTCGAGCGCCATGACGAGCTCGACCGTGTCGAGCGAATCCGCACCGAGGTCATCGACGAACGAGGCGTCGTTGGTC
>JAPTUI010000503.1 GCA_028067895.1 Pseudomonadota bacterium
GATGGACATCTATAACCCGCGCCACCGGGAGATCTTCGCGCACCGCATCATCGCCAAGATCCCAACCATCGCGGCGGCCGCGCACAAGCACTCTCTCGGGCAGCCGCACGTCTACCCGCGCAACGATCTGGATTACTGCAGCAACCTGCTGCACATGCTCTATGCGGTGCCGTGCGAGCCCTACGAGGTCGACCCGATCGCCGCCCAGGCGCTCGACCTGCTGTTCATCCTGCACGCCGACCATGAGCAGAATGCGAGCACCTCCACCGTGCGCCTCGCCGGCAGCACCGGCACGAACCCCTACGCGGCGATCTCCGCGGGCGTCGCGGCGCTGTGGGGCCCGGCGCACGGCGGCGCCAACGAAGCGGTGCTGAACATGCTCGAGCAGATCGGCACCGTGGACAACATCCCGAAGTTCCTCGAGCAGGCCAAGGACAAGTCGAGCCACGTGCGCCTGATGGGCTTCGGGCACCGGGTCTACAAGAACTTCGATCCGCGCGCCAAGATCATCCGCGAGATGTGCCACAAGGTGCTCGCGCGGCTCGGCCGCTCGGACAATCCTCTGTTCGAGCTCGCACTGCGGCTCGAGGAGATCGCCCTGAAGGACGAGTACTTCGTCGAGCGCAAACTGTACCCGAACGTGGACTTCTACTCCGGGATCATCTACAGCGCGATCGGCATCCCGCGCTCGATGTTCACGGTCATGTTCGCGATCGCGCGCACCGTCGGCTGGGTGGCGCATTGGCAGGAGATGCTCGCCGACCCGGCGATGCGCATCGGCCGGCCCCGCCAGCTCTACACCGGCCCGACTCAGCGCGATTACGTGGAGATCGGCCGCCGCCGCTGAGCGGCGGCTAGGACGCCGCGAGCAGCGCCTCCACCTCGGAGGCGCTGGCGCGGCGCATCGGCCGGCCGTCGACGGGACTGACGGGCGCCTGGCGGATGCCATCGGCCGGGAACACCGTCACCTCGATCGGCTGCGCCTCGATTTCGAAGCGCAATCCCGGGAGGGCCAGCACCCGCGCCGAATCCATGCGCACGCGCCTCTCGGTCACCTCGTGCGCCAGACCCATCTCGAGCATTTTCATCGTCACCGATTCGGCGTAGTCGGTGAACAGGTGCAGTTGCACCTGCGCGTGGCGGGTGGCGGTACCGGTGAGCACCGGTCCGACCAGGCGCGGCTCGAATTCCCGCAGCCGGCGCATCGCGGCGAGCGCCACACGCCGCTGCGCCTGCAGCGACTCGGCGTGACCGTCGCCATCGAAGAGCCGCTGATATTGCTCGAGGGCCGCTTCGATCTCGGTGTTCTTCGGCAGCACCGCGCCCTCGGTGACACCGAACCGGTCAGCGGCTTTGCGCTTGGCGAGCAGGAAGTCGCTGATGCCGTGCTCGGCCATGATCCGCGCGGCCTCCTGAGCGAGCGCGAGGCGTAGGTGTTCGGTGCGCGGTGTCGGCCGCTTCGGCATCAGAAAATCGACTCCGCGGAACCCTGGCCCTGATCGGGTCGGTGCGCAAGCGCGCCGCTGCCACCCGGCAGGTGCTTGGTGGTGAAGATCTCCTCGATGCCATCGGGGTTCTCATCGCTCACCAACAGCCCGGTGCGCGGCGAGACGCGCAGTTGCACGATGCCTGGCGGCCGCGGCCGCCGCCACTGCGGCACGCCATGCAGCGCATGACGCATGAAGCGAATCCAGATCGGCAGCGCCACCGCTGCGCCCTGCTCACCGGAGCCGAGCGTGCGATCATCGTCGAATCCTGCCCAGACACTCGCCACCAGATGCGGCGTGAAGCCGTTGAACCACGCGTCCTTCCAGCTGTTGGTCGTGCCGGTCTTGCCCGCGATGTCATCGCGATGCAGTACCTGCGCACCCATGCCCGTCCCGAATTTGATGACGCTGCGCATCATTGAAGTCATGATGTAGTCGTTGTCGGCACTGATGACGCGCGGGGCGATCTGCCCCGGCGGCATGTAGGCCGCACCGCCACCGCGCAGCGCATCGGCCTCGGCGAGCAGCGCACTCTCGGTCGGCGCCGGCTTCAGATCCGCGAGGCTCACCGGCTTACTGCAGCCGTGACAGGCGATGCGCGGCTTGGCCTGCCAGATGACTTTGTCTTTCGAATTGACGATGCGCTCGATGAGGAACGGCTTGACGCTGTAACCACCGTTGGCGAATACCGCATAGCCGCTCGCCATCTGCAGAGGATTGGTCTCCAGAGTGCCGAGCGCAAGGGTCAGGTTCTGCGGCAAGGCTTTGGGGTTGAACCCAAAACGCTCGGCGTAGTGACTGGCGTATTGGATGCCGACGGCCCGCAGCACGCGGATCGATACCAAATTGATCGAGTGAGCGAGCGCCACGCGCAACCGTACCTCACCCCCAAATCGATCGCCGTAGTTGGCCGGCCGCCACGTACTCTCCAACCCCGGCCCGGCGACCACCAGCGGCGTATCCATGAAAGTACTCGCGGCCGTGTACCCGCGCCGCAGCGCCGCAGAGTAGTAAAAGGGCTTGAACCCCGATCCTGGCTGGCGCTGCGCGTAGACGGCGCGGTTGTACTTGCTGATGTAGTAGTCGAAACCGCCGACCAGCGCCGCGATGCCGCCGTCATCCGGATCGAGCGCCACCATGGCCGCCTCGGCCTGCGGTACCTGCGCGAGCAGGACGTCCGTCGGACCGTGCCATACGACATACACGACGTCGCCGCGCGAGAGCACGTCGCCGGCGGCTTTCGGTGCCGCACCGACCCGCCCGTCGGCGAGCGCCTGGCCCGCCCAGGACAGGCCGTTCCAGCCGATCGTGCCGAAGCCGCGGTCACGCACGTACACCCGGGCGTCCTGAGCACCGACCTGCACCACCACGGCCGGCCGCAGCACACCGATCGGCTGATACTGCGCGGTGAGCGTGCGCAGCTCGGCCGGGCTCACCGTGCGGGCGAGCACCGTGCGCCCGATCGGACCGCGCCAGCCGTGGCGCCGATCATAGGAGATCAGGCCGAGCTGGACCGCACGATCCGCGGCGTTCTGCAGCCGCCCGTCGAGAGTGGTATACACCCGGTACCCGGCCGTCTCGGCCGCAGGCCCGTAGCGCTGGACCATCTGCTGGCGCACCATCGCCGCGACATAGGGGGCATGCACGCTCACCCGCGGTGCATGCAGACGAGCATCGATCGGTGCCTGGTCGGCCGCCTGAGCGGCCGCCGGAGTGATGTAGCCGAGCTTGAGCATCTCGGTGAGCACATAGGAGCGACGGTCGGCCGCCAGATGCGGGTGGACCACTGGGTTGTACAGCGAGGGAGCCTGCACGATCCCGGCGAGCGTCGCGGCCTCCGGCAGCGTCAGCTGGGCGAGCGTCTTGCCGTAATAGGTCTGCGCGGCCGCCGCCACGCCGTAGGCGCGCTCGCCGAAGAAAATCACGTTCAGGTACAGCCGGAACACGTCTTGCTTGGAGAAGTCGTGGTCGAGCTCGTACGCGACGAACGACTCCTGCAATTTACGCCGCCAGGTCTTGTCGAGGGTCAGAAAGACGTTACGAGCGGCCTCCATGGTGATGGTGCTGCCGCCCTGGGCCTTGCGGCCCTCGATCAGATCGATGACGCCGGCGCGCAGGATGCTGATCAAATTGATCCCGCCCTCATGAAAGAAATCGTGGTCCTCGGCGGCGAGAAAGGCCTCGCGCACCATCGGGGGCACCTCGCGGTAGCGCACCGGCGTGCGCTGCTCGGTCCCGATCTGCGCCATCAGCTGCCCGTCCGCCGTATAGATCCGCAGCGGGACCTTCAGCTGCACGTGGTGCATCTGCGCCAGGGTCGGCAGCGAGGGCTCGAGGTAGACGTAGGTGCACAGGTAGGCGTACAGCCCGGCCAGCGTGGCCAAGGCCAGCGCGCCGACCACGAGGGCCGGAACTCGTAATAGCTTCAGATTCACCGAATGAGGACTCTCTGTGGCAGGGAGGAACAGCTCCGCTCAAGGTCCGGCGCTTCCCGGAAGCGAATCGTACCCCGCAACTTCACGGACCGCGCACATTGTGGATAAGTTCGCCTCGCGCCCGCCTCGACTGCCCTCCTCACCCCCGGGAGCGGGACCAAAGCGCGCATCGGCCGGCAGTTTTGCGACCTGGCGCACGGGGCGGGCGGGGTGCCTCGCGTTTCCGTGAGGCGGCTCACGTTCAATTTAACCTTGCGCTGATATATAGTGCCTCGAATATTCATCAGGGGTGGCTATTTTCAGGCGTAAGACCCTGAAAAGGAAAACAATGTTGCTCTTCCCGCGGAAGCACCGCCCACTGCTGGGACTTGACATAACCACGTCCTCGATCAAGCTCATCGAGCTCAGCATGGCCGGTGGGCAGTATCGGGTCGAGAGTTATGCGGCGGAAGCGACGCCGGTGAACTCGATCAATGAGAAGAGCATCGTGGACGCCGAAGCGGTCGGCGAGGCCGTGCGGCGCGCGGTGAAGCGCTCCGGCACCAAGAACACCGAGGTCGCGCTCGCGATCAGCGGCGATGCGGCCATCACCAAGGTGATCCAGATGCCTCGCACGCTGCGCGCCAATGACCTCGAGGCGCAGGTGCAGATGCAGGCCGACCAGTACATCCCCTTCCCGATGGACGAGGTGAGCTACGACTTCGAAGTCATCGGACCGTCGGAGAAGGACCCGGACGCCAACGACGTGCTGCTCGTAGCGACGCGCACAGAGAACGTCGAGCAGCGGCAAGCCGCGGTACGGTCCGCCGGACTCTCGGCAAAGATCGTCGACGTCGAGGCGTTCGCGCTCGAAAATGCCTGCCGGCTGCTCACCCACCAGATGCCCGACGGGGGCGTCGACCGCACCATCGCCGTGGTCGACTTCGGCGCCAGCAGCACGACGTTCAGCGTGTTGCGCAGCCTGAAGGTCGCCTACACCCGCGATTTCGCCTTCGGCGGGCAGCAGCTCACCGAGGAGATCATGCGCACCTACGGGCTGTCGCTCGAGGAAGCCGGCCGCGCCAAGAAAGAGGGCGGACTGCCGGGTAACTACCAGTCCGAGGTACTCGACCCGTTCATCGACGACATGACCCAGCAGGTCAACCGCTCGCTGCAGTTCTATCTGGCCTCCGGTTCCGGCCGCGAACAGCCGGAGAAGATCCTGGTGTGCGGCGGCTGCGCCAACATCCCCGGCGTGGCCGACGTCATCGCGAGCCGCGTCGGCATCGCTGCCGAGAAGGGCGATCCACTCGGCCAGATGAAGCTCTCGGCGCGCGCGCGCACCCAAGCCGTGCACCGCGATGCCACGGCATTGCTGACCGCTTGCGGACTGGCGCTGAGGAGCTTCGACTGACATGCCGCGCATAAACCTGCTGCCCTGGCGCGAGGCGGAGCGCAAAGAGCGCAAACTCGCCTTCCTGATTGCGCTCGCCACCGCGGCGATCGCCGCGCTGGTCGTGGCCTTCGGCGTGCGTCTGGTCTACACCGGGCTGATCGGCGCGCAAGTACGGCGCAATGAGCTGCTGCAGGCGCAGATCCAGGTGCTCAATCACCAGATCGGGGAAATCAATTCCCTAGAGAAGACCAAGCGCAAGTTCCTCGCGCGCATGCGCATCATCGAGCAGTTGCAGCGCTCCCGGCCGCAGATCGTGCACATTTTCGACCAGATCGTGCGCACCGTGCCGCCGGGTCTGTACCTGACCGAGGTCACCCAGAAGGGCGCGCAGATCCAATTCAAGGGCGTGGCGCAATCGAGCACGCGCGTGTCGGACTTCATGCGCAACATCGATCATTCCCATTGGCTCGCCAACGCCGAACTCGAAGTGATCCAGGCGGGCAAGGGCTCGCCGGGCTCGACCTTCACGCTCGACGCCAAGGTGGTCTCGCCGAAGGCCGGCAAGAAGCCCCGGCACGGCACTGGTGCGGCCCGCGGAGGTCACGGCGCATGAACGTCAACGTGCAGGAGCTCATCGAGGAGCTGCGCGATCTGGATCCGCGCGACCCGGGCCGCTGGCCACTTGCGGTGCGCGCCGGGGCCGTCGGGCTGACCTTCGTGCTGCTGCTGCTGATCCTGGTGTACCTGATCGTGTGGAATTCGGTGCGCCCGCAACTGCTGCAGCGCGAGCGCCAGGAGCAGTCGCTGCGCCAGGAGTTCGTGATCAAGCACTCCGTGGCGGCGAACCTGAACATCTACCGCCGGCAGCTGGTGGACTTGCGCCGCTCGTTCGGCGCGCTGCTGCGCCAGTTGCCCGGCAAAACCCAGGTGCCGAGCCTGCTCGAGGACATCTCCGACACCGCGACCGCCGCGGGATTGAAGCAAAAGCTGTTTGAACCCGGCAAGGAATCGAAGAAAGAGTTCTACGCGGTGCTGCCGATCAAGATGCAGCTCACCGGCGGCTACCACCAGTTCGGTGAATTCGTCAGCGACATCGCCGCGCTCTCGCGCATCGTCACGCTGCACGACATCCAGATCAAGCCGGTGGCCAAGGGCGCGTACGACCAGTTGTCGCTGACGCTGACCGCCAAGACGTATCGGTATCTCACCGCGAACGAGATGGCCGCGCGGCGCGCGAGCAAGCACAAGTTCGCCCGTCCGCCGCACCGCGGGCCGGGCTAAAGGTGCGCAAGAGAACGCAATGAGCACTCACAGCCACATCCGCGCACTGGTGCGCATCGGCGCGGCGCTCGGCTGCCTCGCCCTCGGGGCCTGCTCCGGCAACCCAAGCAACGTGCAGCGCTTCATCACGCGTGTCGAGCACCAGCCCGGCGGTCGCGTCGAACCGCTGCCCACTGTGCCGAAGTACGAAACGTTCACCTACGACGATCAGGCCATGCGCTCGCCATTCGTGCCAAGCGAGCCGACCGGCGCCGGCACCGTGCGTCCGGACGCCTCGCGGCCGCGGCAGTACCTCGAGCGCTTCCCGCTCGATACGCTGAAGATGGTCGGCACCTTGCGCCTCAATCATCAGGTGTATGGCCTGGTCGAGACCAAAGATGGCGTGGTGCACCGCGTGTCGATCGGCAATTACATGGGCCAGAACGACGGCCGCATCATCCAGATCACCCCGACTCAAATCCGGCTGGTCGAAATCGTCCCTGACGGTCTCGGCGGATTCATGAAACGGCCAGCAGCCCTGGGACTCAGTCAGTGAACAATCCGGTAGCGAACGCTCATGCAGGGAGTTCGAGAATGAAAGTCTTTCCGCGCAATCCGCGCGTCGCGCACGCAGCCGCCCTGTCCCTGCTCGCGCTGCTCGCGCTCACGGCGGTTCGCCCGGCGCGCGCCGCCGACGCCCAGGTCGCGCTGCAATCGATCCAGGTGCAGCAACTACCGCACGCCCAGATGCAGCTCGCACTGCAGCTCTCGGGTCCGGCCCCCAAGCCGCTGTCGTTCACGATGGATCATCCGGCGCGGATCGTAATCGACCTGCCGGGCACGCAGCTCGCCCTGCCCTCGAACCAGATCCGCGTGAACTCCGGCGGGCTCGAATCGGTGCTCGCCGCCGCGACGCGGCACCGCTCGCGGGTGGTGCTGAACCTCGACTCGATGGTGACCTACGGCGTTCAGCGCCGCGGTCACGAGATCCTGGTGACTCTCGGCGCCGGTGCGGCGCGCGAGGACGATGCGCGCGTCGCAGCGGCAGCGAACGTCGCTGCCAGTAGCGCAGCGGCCAGCGCCGGACTCACCCCGCCTTGGGAGATCCGCCACATCAGCTTCCGCCGCAGCAGCGACGGAGCAGGCCGCATCCTGGTACGCCTCTCGGACCCGCACATTCCGGTCAACCTGCACCAGGTCGGCAACCAGGTGGTGATCGATTTCAGTCACGCGGCGGTACCGGCAAATCTTCTGCGCCGCTTCGATGCGACCGATTTCGGCACGCCGGTCAAGGACTTCTCCGTGACCCGCACGCCGCGCGGCTCGCGCATGACCATCAATGCGACCGGCGCGTACACCGAGCTCGCCTACCAGGCGAACACCCAGTACGTCGTGGAACTGCGCCCGGTGAGCCAGGGGCAGATCGCAGCGCAGCAGCCGAAGTACACCGGCCAGCGCCTGTCGTTGAACTTCCAGAGCATCAAGGTGCGCGCGGTGCTGCAGCTGCTCGCCGATGCGAGCGGGCAGAACATCGTGGTCGCCAATTCGGTGCACGGCACCGTGACGCTGCGCCTGCACGACGTGCCCTGGGACCAGGCGCTGCACCTGATTTTGCAGATCGAGGGCCTCGGCGAGCGTCACCAGGGCAACGTCATCCTGGTTGCCCCGCAGAATGTACTCGCCGCTCGCGAGAAGGCCGAACTCGCCGCCGAGCGGGCCGTGCAGCAGCTCGAGCCGCTGCGCTCGGAGTACATCCAGATCAACTACGCCAAGGCGGCGAACCTCGCCGCGCTGATCAAGTCGCAGGGCCATTCTTTGCTCTCCAGGCGCGGCAGTGTCACGGTGGACAAGCGCACCAATACGCTGCTGGTGCAGGACACCCCGTCGCGCCTGGCGCAGATCCAGCGCATGGTGCGCCGGCTCGACGTACCGGTGCGCCAGGTGCTGATCTCCGCCCGGGTGGTGCTGGTGAACAATGACTTCGAGCGTCAGCTCGGCAGCCAGCTCGGACTCACCGACGTGCAGGCCAATGGCGCGAACGGCATCGTGACGACCACGGGCACCTCGGCCGGTACCGACCAGATCGTCAGCTCGGCGATCGGTAACCTGCAAACCAACAACTCGCCCTACCCGGTCTCGATCCCGACCGGCACGAATGCCGGAAACCGCTACGACGTCAACCTGCCGGTGAACAACCCGGCCGGGTCGATTGCCTTCGGCATCCTGAGCGGCAACTACCTGGTGGACCTGGAGATTTCGGCGGCGCAGGCTGAGACCGAGGCGAAAGTCATCTCCTCCCCGCGGGTCATCACCGCGAACCAGCGCCAGGCGACCATCCTGCAGGGCACCGAGATCCCCTATCAGCAGTCCGCTTCGAGCGGCGCGACCTCCATCGCCTTCAAGCGCGCGGTGCTCGAACTGAAGGTCACGCCGCAGATTACCCCCGACAACCGCATCATCCTCACGCTCGAGGTGCGCGACGACGAAGTGGGCCAGGAAGTCGTGGCCTCCGGCGGCGTGCAGGTGCCGGCGATCGACACCCGCGAGGTCACGACGCAGGTCCTGGTCAACGATGGCCAGACCGTCGTCCTCGGCGGCATCCTGCAGACCAACAACACCCACACGATCACCAAGGTGCCCTGGCTGGGTGACATTCCGATCATCGGCCATCTGTTTAAGCACACGGATCACACCAACAACAAGGATGAGCTGCTAGTGTTCGTGACGCCGAAGATCGTCCACCAGAACCCCGCGGTGTATTGACCGGCGCGCCACGCGCACAGGGCGCCTCATCAGGAATTTCAGGGTGCAAGGCATATGAACAAACTGGTCTCGATGCTCGCGGTAGCCGCCGCGAGCCTGGCAATTGCGGGCTGCGGCGGCGGCGGCAGCAGCACGGGCGGAGCGCTGATCGGACAACCCGCGGCGACCAGCACCAGCAATACCGTCACGAAACTCTCGCTGCTGGAGACCGCGCCACAGCTGCCCTCCGACGGCTCCCAAACCGTCACCCTGACCGCACTCGCGGAGAACGCGAGCAACACCGTGATCTCGGGTGCCCCGGTGGCATTCTCGGCCACTTCGGGCGCGCTCACGGTCAACCAGGCGTCCACGGGCACCAACGGCACGGCCACGGCGACGCTCAGCACTGGTGGCGATCCGACCAACCGCTCGATCACCGTCAGCGCCGTCTCCGGTACCATCACCTCGAGCGTCACGGTGAGCGTCGTCGGCACGAATCTCAGCATCAGCGGTCCGTCCGATCTGGTGCTGAACAACAGCGGTACCTATACCGTCACGCTCGTCGATTCCAGCGGCAACGGCATCGCCGGCGAGACGGTCAAGGTGAGTTCATCGAATGGCAACACCCTGAGTGCGAGCTCGGTGACGACGGACTCGACGGGCAAAGCCACTTTCCAGATGACGGCGAACAACAGCGGAGCGGACACCATTACCGTTTCGGCGCTCGGCCTGCAAAGCACGGAAGGTGTGGCGGTGAGCGGCAATTCTTTCACGTTCAGCGCGCCAGCGGCCAACCAGACCGTGGACATCGGGCAGAGCGCAACCGTCACGGTCAATTGGACCAACAGCGGCAACCCCGTGGTCAACCAGACGGTCAATTTCTCCGCAACGCGCGGCACGCTGAGCGCCTCGAGCGCCGTGACGAACTCGAACGGCAGCGTGAGTGTGACGATTTCCTCGAGCACCGCCGGACCGTCGTTGATTTCGGCCACCGCCGCGGGGGTCTCGGCGCAGATTGCGATCAATTTCGTGGCGACTACACCGAGCACCCTCGATCTACAGGCGAGCCCCGCGACGATTGCCACGCAGGGCCAGAGCACCATCACCGCAACGGTACTCGATCCGAACGGCAACCTGGTGCAAGGCCAGACGGTGAACTTCACCATTCAGCAGGATCCGACCGGAGGGACGCTGACGGCCGCCTCGGCGACGACCAATTCACAAGGCCAGGCGAGCACCAATTACGTCGCCTCGACGACGACCAGTTCGCTCAATGGTGTCGTGATCGATGCCACGGTCCCCGGAACGACGGTGTCTGGGTCGACGTCGCTGACGGTCGGTGGTCAGACCGTGTTCCTCTCGCTCGGCACCGGCAATACCATCACGGCGCTGAACTCGACTCAGTACGAACTGCCGTATTCGGTGCAGGCAGTGGATGCGGCCGGCAATCCGGTGAGCGGCGTGCAGGTCACCTTCACGGTGAACCCGCTCGGCTACGTCAAGGGGCAGCGCACGGTCTTTGATAGTGCGACGTCCAATTGGCCCACGGTGTCCAGTACTTCGGCCAGCGATCCCTATGCGTACATTCTCGATGGCGTCGACGGTTGTGTCGCTGAGAATCCGAGCGACCCGTACAACGGCTACAGCCAGGTCTGGCCGGGACAGGTGGTCTCCACGGATGTGAGCTCCGCGACGACCGGCAGCGACGGCACCGCCACAGTGAATCTGATCTATCCGAAGGATCACGCCTTTTACGTGGCCGTGGAATTGACGGCTACGGCGAAGGTTCAGGGATCGCAGAGCAGTACGTCGGTGACCTTTTGGCTGCCGGGCCTGGCCGCTGACTTCAACACGCAGACCACCACGCCGCCGGGACCGTACAGCCCGTATGGCACTGCCAGTACCTGCGTCAGCCCGAACTGATCCGCTGCCCTGTGCGGCGCCGCCCCGAGCGATCCCGGGGCGGCGCCTGCCGAGCGCGGCGGTGGCGCAGAATGCGGCGCAAGACGCCGCCTATCGGACCGCCTGCCTTGGTATCCTCCTGCCTGCACCATGCAAGGCAAGCCTCCCAATATCTTTCTCGTTGGACCGATGGGCTCGGGCAAGTCCGCCGTCGGGCGCAATCTGGCACGCCTGCTGCGCGTAGCGTTCCACGACAGCGACGCGGAGATCGAGCGGCGCACAGGCGTCGATATTCCGTTCATCTTCGATAAGGAGGGGGAGGCGGGTTTCCGTGAGCGCGAGCGGGAAGTGATTGCCTCGCTGACGACGCTGCGGCACGTCGTGCTCTCGACCGGCGGCGGCGCGGTCATGCTCGAGCAGAATCGCCGCCTCCTCGCTGAGAACGGCTGGGTCGTGTACCTGAAAACCTCCGTCGCGCAGCAGGCTGAACGGGTCAAGCCCGGACGGCAGCGGCCGCTGCTCAGCGGTGTCGCGGATCCGGCCGAGCGTCTGCGCGAGCTGATGCAGATCCGCGACCCACTGTACAGTTCGATTGCCGATCTGACGGTGGATACCGACGGTCGCCAGATCAAGGCGGTGGTGCGCGACATCCTGCAGCTGATCCGCTAGATTGCGGTACATGAGCAGCGTGGCGCACACACTGACGGTGGAGCTGGGCAGGCGCAGTTATCCGATTCTGATCGGCGACGGCGTGCTGAGTGATGGCGCACTGCTCGCCCGGCACGTTCCCGCTCGTGACCTGCTCGTCGTCAGCAATACGACCGTGGCGCCGCTGTATCTCGATGCGCTGGAGCGCGCGCTCAGCCCGCGCCGGGTGGTCGCAACGCTGTTACCGGACGGCGAGTCCTACAAGACTCTCGATACCGTGGCACGCATCCTGGACGTACTGGTCGCGAATCGGTTCGGACGCGACTGCGTGGTCGTCGCGCTCGGCGGCGGCGTGGTGGGCGACATGGCCGGGTTTGCCGCCTCCGTCTACCAGCGCGGCGTGGCCTTCGTCCAGGTGCCGACCACCCTGCTCGCCCAGGTCGACTCCGCCGTGGGCGGCAAGACCGGTGTCAATCATCCCGGCGGCAAGAACCTGATCGGCGCCTTCCACCAGCCGACGGCGGTACTCGCCGACACCGCTACGCTCGCGACGCTTCCACCGCGCGAGCTGCGCGCGGGGTTGGCTGAAGTGATCAAGTACGGACTGATCCGAGACGCGCAATTCTTCGCGTGGCTCGAGGCACAGACCGAGGCGCTGCTCGCAGGTGATCGCGACGCGCTGGCGCATGCGATTCTGCGTTCCTGCCAGATCAAGGCAGAGATCGTGGGACGCGATGAGTTCGAGCACGGTGAGCGCGCGCTTTTGAATTTTGGCCATACGTTCGGGCATGCCATCGAGGCGGCGAGCGGTTACGGCCGTTGGCTGCATGGGGAAGCGGTGGCGGCCGGCATGGTCATGGCCGCACGGATGTCGTGCGAGAGCGGGCTGATCGATGCCGCGACGCTGGCGCGCATCTCGGCGCTGATCGAGCGCATGGGATTGCCGACGCGGGTCGAGGGTGTGTCCGCTGAAGCGATGCTCCAGGGCATGCGCATGGATAAAAAGGTGCTCGAGGGCCAGATCCGCCTGGTGCTGCTGCGGGGGATTGGCGAGGCCTTCGTGACTGCCGAGTATGATCCGCAGCGGCTCAAGCGCACCCTGGATGCGCATCTGTGCTGACGGAAGGCGCATGAACACGGCCCATCCGGAGAGCGGCTTCCTCGCCCCTTATGGCGCGCACGACGAGCGTTCGCGTGGCCGACGGTTCCCAGAGTCGAAGCCGGAGTTTCGCAGTGAATTCCAGCGGGACCGTGACCGGATCATCCACTCCAACGCGTTCCGCCGTCTCGTCTACAAGACGCAGGTGTTCGTCAATCACGAAGGCGATCTGTATCGCACGCGGATCACGCACTCGATCGAAGTGGCGCAGATCGGCCGCTCGGTGGCCCGTGCATTGGGGGTCAACGAGACGCTGACCGAGGCGATCAGCCTGGCCCACGACCTGGGCCACACCCCGTTTGGGCATGCTGGCCAGGACGCGCTCAACGAGTGCATGCGCCCGTACGGCGGGTTCGAGCACAATCTGCAGTCCCTGCGGGTGGTCGATGAACTCGAGGAGCGCTACGCGGCATTCCCGGGATTGAACCTCACCTATGAATGCCGCGAAGGCATACTCAAGCACTGCTCAGTGCGCAATGCGCAGCGGCTCGGGGAGCTCGGGGAGCGCTTCCTGCGCCGAGAGCAACCGGGCCTCGAGGCGCAGATCGCGAATCTCGCCGACGAGATCGCCTACAATAACCATGACGTCGACGACGGCATACGTGCAGGTCTGATCGATCTGACCCAGCTCAACGAGATGCGCCTGTTCCACCGGCAATACGATGCGGTGACGGCCGAATATCCCGAACTCGGCGAGCGCCGGCTCGTGCACGAGGTCATCCGGCGCATGATCAATCACATCGTGCTCGATCTGGTTCGCACCAGCCAGGAGCGAATTGAGAATGCGCAGCCGGCCTCGATAGATGAGGTCCGATTGCAGCCCCGTCCCCTGATCGCGCTCAGCGAGGCGACCCTCGAGGAGCATCGGGAACTGATGCACTTTCTACGCGAGCGCGTCTACCGGCATTATAAGGTGCTGCGGATGACGACCAAAGCGCGTCGGGTAATCGAAGCACTGTTCGGCGCGTTTTTGGCGAACACGGAATTGATGCCGCCGGAACATCACGAACTCGCCGTTCGGTCCGAGGCCGCCCTCGGCTCCGAGGGTCGCGCCCGTGCGGTGGCCGATTACATCGCCGGAATGACGGATCGGTACGCCATCCTCGAGCATGAGCGGCTCTTTGATCCTGGGGAGCGGACCTGAACCATGAGCAGCGTCGATCCGAGTGTTTCGATCGATGCGCGCCCGCATTGGCTGCAGGCGTTACAACGAGTACTCCGTCCAGTCGTCAAGCTTTTGATCAGGTCAGGCATCCGGTACGACGAGTTCATTGATGTTGCGCGTAGCGCGTATGTCGAGAGCGCATTGCGAGACGGGATAGGAGAAGTTAAACATCCTACCCTCGATCAAGTTGCGTGGGCGACCGGGATCGGCCGAAATCGACTTGAACATTACATCGACGGCAGCACAAATTGGTCAACAACGACGTCATCACGCTTACGGACAATGATGGCGGTATTGCATAGATGGCACACTGATCCGCAATATCTGTCATCGAGTGGATTACCACTTGAGCTCGAGATCAGTCCGTCAGATTCCTGCGCAAGTTTTGAAAGACTCGTATCGCAGGTGGATCACGATGCCGATCGGGAGGAGGTTCTTGATGGCCTGATACGCGCGCAGTCAGTCAGTTATTCGGGCGAATCTCGTGTGCGAGCGTTATCCAGATTTCTAATTTGGTCTCAAGGCAGCATATCTGGAATCGAGCACGTTGGAGGAATCTTAGCCAGCATGATCGCGACGCACGCGAGAAACTTTAATTCGGTCAATGCCGAAGACAAGCGACTTGAGCGCTCGGTTTACGCGGATCATGGCCTGTCGCCGTCGACACTCGCTAGTTTTCAGGCGTTCGCCACCGAGCGCGGGACGCAATTCTTGTGCGAGTTGGATGATTGGCTCGCTCAGCATACTGAGCCGGACACAGTTTCATCTGAACCCAAGGCGGATGTGGGCGTGAACATTTTCTTTTACGCCGACCCTCCCATTGAACGCGAAACGCTCTCGTCGCTT
Source organism: Pseudomonadota bacterium (assembly GCA_028067895.1). GTDB lineage: Bacteria > Pseudomonadota > Gammaproteobacteria > Steroidobacterales > Steroidobacteraceae > 13-2-20CM-66-19. The sequence continues at coordinate 15,020 of JAPTUI010000503.1, forward strand.
GTGCAACAGCTTGGCGAGCATTCGCGCGATCGACGGCGACCCAAGATATGAACGCTGATGATGCACGCGCGCATATATTCGGCGCGCTGCGCCGAGCACTTCGGCCGCTCTGCCGAATCATGATTCGTGTCGGCATTCGGGATGAGGAGTTCTCGGCCCTTGCGCGCGCAGCATTCGTTGAGTGCGCGATTCGAGATATTGAACACCGCAGCTCGCCATCGCGTGCGCGTATTGCCGCGCTCACTGGCCTCACGTTGCAGGACGTAGACCTTTGCATTGATGGCGCATCGGCTGTTCCGTTGGTGGATCCGACGCTCAGAGCGATTCTGGTTGAAGTGCTACAGAAGTGGCATACGATTCCAGAATATTGCGGCCCCTACGGAATTCCGCTGGAGTTGGAGTTCTCGACGCCTCCAAACCGCTGCTTCTCCAGCCTGGTCAAGCTTGTCAGTTCCACTGCGAATCCGAACTCTGTACTCGCCGAGCTTTTGCGATCTGGCGCAGTTCTTCGTGCTGGTGACAAGAGATTTCGTCCGATTTCCCGCGCATTCATGATCCCTGACCCGACCTCGCCGAAGCTCATAGAGCGATTTGGGATGACGTTATCCCGATTGGCACACACTCTTGAATTCAACACGAATCCAAAGAACGCCGAGAAGCGCCTTGAACGCCGGGTGAGCGCCGACCAAGGAATGTCAGTTGAACTTGTTCCTGCTTTTGAATCTTATGCCCGCGCCAAAACCGCAGAGTATCTCTTGGAAGTCGACAATTGGCTGGCAACCCATGGCGGCAAGGATGACGAGGATGTTGCGTCGCCCCACAGAATTGAGACTGGGGTAAACATCTTTTTTTACGTCGATCGCCGTGCGTCAGAGTCCGAGACGTCGCTTCGAGTACTTGCCGAGGCAGCGAAACCTCCGTCGACTCCGGGTGGATAAGCAGAAGGAAGTAGCTGCGGCTCGCCGGCAGCCGCAGGTCCTGCAGGGATGCCCTTATGGCCAAGCACAAGGTATAGGTAGGACCTCGCTCGGTGGGAAGCGGCCATGAAAAAACCCTAAAAATCTTTGACGTATCTCTCATTCCTCTGATAACGTTGCAATACGTTAAATAGAATAGCTATCGTCTCGCCCTTCGGGACGTTACATAATCAGGAGGCTTAGATGGTGCGGTCGGTTAAGGCACTTTTTCGTAGTTCGTCTGCTCCTGCGGTCGCCGTATTTGTGGCCGCCGCGCTAGCGGGGACCGCCCAGGCAGCCACCTTGGCCATTGGCCCGATTGAGCAGGTCAATTTAAAGAATTCGACCATCGTCGTCCTTGGCCAGACGTATCAAATCAGTCCCGCCGCTGTGCTGAAATCTCAAAGTGGCACCCCGGTGACGCTCAGTTCGCTGACGCCCAATACGCTCGTTCAGATCAACGGCAGCGAATCTGCCAGTGGTCAATCAGCTGTAAGCAATGTCACCAGCCTCCCGCAAATGGATGTGCCTGGCGCAACCCGACTGCTTGTTACTGGAGTCGTTTCGTCGGAGACGTCCACCGGCCAAGTGAAGGTTGGGAATCTCATTGTTGACGTCACGGCAACAATGACCAGCGACACACAGAATTTTGCGGTCGGCGGTTTGGTGCAAATTACCGGAACTCAGCCGAATCCGAGTGGACTGTTCTTGGCGCAGAGTGTCGTTCCTGTATCGCGCGTGAATGCCGCTGGCATTGAAGGCGGCGGCGCGGCTACGACCATGGGTATCGAGGGTGGCGGCGCGAGCATCAAGGCCGCGGGTATCGAGGGTGGCGGAAGAGCCTCCACAGCGCTCGGCATTGAAGGCGGCGGCGCGGCTACGACCATGGGTATCGAGGGTGGCGGCGCGAGCATCAAGGCCGCGGGTATCGAGGGTGGCGGAAGAGCCTCCACAGCGCTCGGCATTGAAGGCGGCGGCGCGGCTACGACCATGGGTATCGAGGGTGGCGGCGCGAGCATCAAGGCCGCGGGCATCGAGGGTGGCGGCCGGAAGTAGCCCGGTTACAGGATGAGCTGGTACGGCGAATTCCTAACGCGAAAGCAAAGACAGAAACGCCGGCATTTCCTTTGGAAATGCCGGCGCTTTCATTTACAGAGACTGATTAGCCATTGAGTTCGGCGCGCAATTCCTTGCGCAGGATCTTCCCCACGTTGCTCTTCGGCAGTTCCTTGCGGAAGTAGACGTGTCGCGGGACTTTGTAGGCAGCGAGTGATTTGCGGCAGAAATCGATGATGTCCTGAGCCGTGACCGACGGATCCTTCGGCACCACGAACAGCGCGACCACCTCTCCGGAGTGTTCATCGGGTTGCGCAATAGCCGCAGCCTCGAGGACCGCAGGGTGTGTGACGGCAATTTCCTCGACTTCGTTCGGATAGACGTTGAAGCCTGACACCAGGATCATGTCTTTCTTACGGTCCTGCAGAAACACGAAACCCTTCGGGTTCATGTATCCGATGTCCCCGGTACGCAGCCACCCGTCGGGCGCGAGCACCGCCGCGGTCTCATCCGGCCGATTCCAGTAACCGCGCATCACCTGCGGGCCGCGGACACAGACCTCTCCAGGTTCGCCGATCGGCACATCCTTGCCGGCATCGTCCTTGATCGTCACTTCCGTCGACGGAATAGGCAGGCCCACCGAACCATTGAAGTCATCGCCGATGGGGTTGATCGCAACCGCGGGGGATGTCTCGGTGAGCCCCCAGGCCTGACTGAGGATCTTGCCGGTGACTTCCTTCCAGCGCTGCGCCACCGCGGCCTGCACGGCCATACCACCGCCCAGCGTGATCTTCAGGTGACTGAAATCGACCTCGGCGAAC
>JAPTUI010000129.1 GCA_028067895.1 Pseudomonadota bacterium
GAACACGTGCTTGGCCACCGAGCCCATGATGGCGGTCACCGGCGCCTCCTGAAACGCATCGGTGCCGATGGCCGCGCGCGCCACCTGTCCGCTGATCACCACGATCGGCACCGAATCGGCCATGCAATCGCGCACCGGGGTGACGGTGTTCGTCGCCCCAGGGCCCGAGGTGACCAGGCACACGCCCACGCGGCCCGTGGCACGGGCGAATCCGGCTGCCATGAAGCCTGCACCCTGCTCGTTGGCGGGCACGATCAACGGGATCTGCCGGCCGCCGGCGCGCTGCTGCTCCTCGTTATAGAGGAATACGGCGTCGTAGGTCGGCAGGATCGCGCCCCCGCTGTAGCCGAAGATCGCTTCGACCCCCTCGTCCGCCAGCACTTGCATGATCATCCGCGCGCCGGACATCTTCTGCCCGGCGAGCGGGTGCGCGCGGTGGGTGGATTCGGGGATGGTCGTGATCATGGCGGCGCTCTCATGTGGCGGCGGCAGGGTTCCGGAAAAAGGGGAGATGCAGCGAGACTAGCAGGTCGGTCCGCCGGCCGGAAGTTGCGCCCCGCCGGGCGCGCGCATGGCCGCTGCCGGCGCGATCCTTTATTCTGCTGCCGTTCCGCCCGATTCTCTCTGGAAGCCCATGCGCCACATCATCGCCATCCTGCTGCAGAACGAAGCCGGTGCGCTTAGCCGAATCGCCGGCATGTTCGCTACTCGCGGCTACAACATCGAGTCGCTCTCGGTCGCCGCTACGCACGATCCGACCGTCTCGCGCCTGACGCTGGTGACCGAAGGGTCCGATGCGGTCATTCAGCAGATCGTCAACCAGTTGTACAAGCTCATCGACGTGGTCAGCATCGAGGACATGACGCGGGGCGAGCACCTGGAGCGCGAGCTGATCCTGCTCAAAGTCAAAGTGCGGCCTGATCAGGTCGATGCGGTGCGCGGTTACGTGGTGCGCACCGGCGGGCGGGTGCTCGATCCGGCACCGGACGGGTTCATCGTGGAACTGACCGCCAGCGAGGCGGAGGTCAACGCATTCGAGGCCGAACTGGCCCGCAGCGCCGAGCTGCTTGAGGTGGTCCGCAGCGGCGCGCTCGGCATCGAGCGCAACGCGCGACCCATGCGGATGGTGCGCGCTTGAGCGCAGGCGGGCCCGCGCAGGCGGGCCCGCCTGCGCGGTGCATTACAGCGCCGCCTCGTCGGTCTCCCCGGTGCGGATGCGGATCACGCGCTGAATATCGGTGATGAAGATCTTGCCGTCGCCGACCTTGGAGGTCTTGGCTGACTTCAGAATGGCCTCGATCACCGCATCGACCAAGTCGGAGCGCACCGCCACCTCGATGCGGGTCTTGGGCACGAAATCCACCACGTACTCGGCGCCGCGGTACAGCTCGGTGTGCCCGCGCTGGCGGCCGAAGCCCTTCACCTCCGTCACCGTCATGCCCGAGACCCCGATCTCCGAGAGTGCGGCGCGCACGTCGTCGAGCTTGAACGGTTTGATGATCGCGGTGACCAGTTTCATGTGCGGGCTCTCCGGTAGGGGCGGTCTCTAGCGTAACGTGCGGTCGCGCGGGGGATCTCCCGCGCGCCGGTCAATCTTGCCACGGCGGATTTTGCAGCTTTCGTGCCACGGGGGGAATGCCCGTAACTGCCTGAGTCTGTGCATGCGCAGGATCGGGTCGGTCGGGGCTGCGCACCATTATGGCGCGAAGTGCGTTGCGGTGCGCACCAGGACGGGGCGATCCGACTCCGCCGGAAGCTGGCCTCCGCGTGACCCCGGCGCGACCGACCCTGTGTCACGCCTCGCTACGGCCAGATCCCGCGGGTTGCGCGGTCTTTACAAACAATCTGTACATTTGTACAGTCTTGCCATGGCTTCTCCCTGGCGTGGCGGTACGATGATCCCCGGACACGGCGCGCTCTCCAATCCCGCCGGGCGATTCGAGCGGCGCAGCACCGAGGCCGTCGACGATGGCTGGTTCCATGAGGCTGCAACCAACGGTCCGCCGCTCACCGTGACGGCCGAGCATGCCCGCGCGCTGATCACCACCAACGATTCGCCCGACATCCCGTTCGAGCAGTCGATCAATCCGTACCGCGGCTGCAGTCATGCGTGCGTGTACTGCTATGCGCGGCCGAGCCACGCCTACCTGGGGCTCTCGGCGGGCCTGGATTTCGAAACCAAGCTCTTCTACAAGGCGGACGCGGCCGAGCTGCTGCAGCGCGAGCTCGCGCGGCCCGGGTACCGCTGCACGCCCATCACCCTCGGCGCCAACACCGATCCGTATCAACCCATCGAGCGCCAGCTGCGCGTCACCCGCGCGATTCTCGAGGTACTCGCGGCCTGCCGCCACCCCGTCACCATCATCACCAAGAGCGCGTTGGTGCTGCGCGAGCTCGATTTGCTCAGCGTGTTGGCGAAGGACCATCTGGTGCAGGTCGGTATCAGCATCACGACACTCGATACTGAATTGAAGCGGCGTATGGAGCCACAGACGGCATCGCCGCCAGCGCGGCTGCGCACGGTGCGCGAACTCACCGCAGCCGGCATCCCCGCCGGCGTGCTGGTCGCGCCGGTGATCCCGGCGCTCACCGATCACGAGATCGAGCGGATTCTCGAGGCCGCCGCCGCGGCGGGCGCGCAATGGGCCGGATATGTTCTGCTGCGACTGCCCCACGAGCTGCGCACGCTGTTCAGCGAGTGGCTCGAGGCGCACTATCCGGACCGTGCCGCGCATGTGTTGTCTCTGATCCGCCAGATGCGCAACGGGCGCGAGAACGATCCACGCTTCGGCAGCCGCATGCGCGGTGAGGGTCCGTTCGCCGATATGCTGCGGGTCCGTTTCCACGCGGCCTGCCGCCGGACGGGATTGAACACTGGACGGAATGCGCCGCTCGAGGTCGGACACTTCCGCCGCCCGGGTGGCAGTGCGCAGCTGGTGCTGAACTTCTAGTGGACTGTAACAGCTGATGTGGAAGGGACGATACGACGGCTCGGATCGAAGTACTTCCACTTCACGGTTCGGGGTGCTTTGTTGTAATGACGGATGTAGCGCATGAGCTTGCGCTTGAGGTCA
>JAPTUI010000386.1 GCA_028067895.1 Pseudomonadota bacterium
GCTCGCCAGCGGCGGTGAGCTCCGTGCGGCGGCTCGTGCGATAGAACAGCCTGAGTCCCATCTGTTGCTCGAGCGCCTTGACCTCGCGGGAGAGGTTCGACTGGCCGATTCCGATACGTTCGGCCGCGCGTGCGAAGTGCAGCTCTTCGGCCAGCACCACGAAATACCGGTATTGCCGCAGCTCGAGCGGCCGGATGGGGCGCGGGATCGCGCCAGGGGAACCCGTCTGTGTGAGCACCAGCATGCTGCGACGTCCATCAAGGAGGCAACGTCAGGACGTGCGTCCGATTCCGCACGTCTCTCAATTGCGAGCATTACCCTGTCGGCTCACAAATCGCCAGTCGAGAATCGCGCGTGTTTGCGCAGAAACGCAGAGTAATGGGTCCTCCATAGGCGTTCGGAAACGGAATGTCGAGTTTCGGCGAAAACTCGGGCGAAACTTGGTCTTCCTTTTTTGCCCGACGTGCGCTAAAGCGGACGTCGCGCCTGCCGTCAGCGTCGGAGAGCGGAGAACGACGGTGAATTTCGCCCTCCGCTATGGACGCTCCTTGGACCTGCTGGGCAGCGTATGTGTACGCGCTGCATCTCGAGCCCGCCTCTCGGGCGTGGGAGTACTTGCGCCGCAATCCGCGTTACGCACGCGATTGGATGCGTTCCCGGCGTGGTGCCTCGCAGCGCATTGCCGCGCGGTGGGGGCTCGTGGTGCTCATTGATCCGCGGCTCGATGCGCGGGAGGCTTCCCCCGTCTGGGCGATACGGGCTCCGGCGCCGGTGAGACTCGTCCGCGACGAATACCCTTCCGCGGATAGGCGGGAAGCGCCCGTGGATCACTTCTCGATCTGGCACCTCGCTGGCCGCAAGAGCCTGTTCGGCGACGGAGCGGATCTCCGGCTGATGCTTCGATCCAGCCGGCAGGGTGTGCAGCTCCACGTCGCGGACAGTCTCTGCGTCGGCGATCCATTTGCCTACCAGATTCCAGCGGGCGCTACACAGGACGCAGCCTCGCGCACCGTGGCCGCCTTCCACGCGCTCCACTCCGCCCCTGCGGATGGGCGCCAGGGGCCGGCCGACCGTCCCGGCCGAACCGATCTGTTCCATGCGCGGGCGCTCCAGGTGCTCGACGGCCTCGCCGCCGACGCCACCCAGCGCGAGCTCGCTTCAGCAATCTTTGGGCACGCCACCGTCGCTCGAAGCTGGCGACCGGACGGCGCTCTTCGCGCTCAGGTGCGGTATCTCATCCGCAGGGCCCGAGCGATGATGGCAGGGCAATACCGGTCCCTACTCGTCACGGACTGGCCGGTCCCCGCTTCCCCGGAAGGGTTGGGCACGGAAGGCACTTCCCATGAGGTGTGACATCGTATAGGATGTCACATCGTATGGAACCGCCCCGGGTCGTTCTCGATACTTCGGTGATCGTAGCAGGGCTTCGGAGCAGGCTCGGCGCGAGTAATCGCCTCCTCGAGCTCGTCGCCGAGGAACGCCTGGTGCCGCTCGTGACGACCGCGCTGTTCCTCGAGTACGAGGAGGTTCTGAAGCGGCCCGAGCAACGCCTGGCGACCGGTATGCACGAGAAAGATATCGCCGGCTTCATGGCCGCGTTCGCGAGCGCAGCCGAGCCCGTCGAGGTCCATTTTCTGTGGCGGCCCCAGCTCGCCGATCCCGACGACGAGATCGTCCTCGAGGCCGCGGTCAACGGTCGATCGAAGGCGATCGTCACCCATAATGTGCGGCACTTCGAGCCTGCGGCCGGGCAGTTCGGAGTTGAGGTGGTGACTCCCGGGACGTTCCTGAAGAGGATCAACACATGAGCAAGAGCACCTATCCCCTGAAGCTCCCCGCCTCGGTCAAGAAGGCGGCGGCCGAGCTGGCGGCGAGCGATGGGGTTTCACTGAATCAGTTCATCGCCGCCGCCGTGGCGGAAAAGGTCGGCTGCCTGCGCACCGCGAAGGAATTCCTGCGCGAGCGTGCGGGGACGGCGAAGCCAAAGGACATGCTCAAGTACCTCCAGCGGGCGCCGAAGGTGGCGCCGACCGCCGACGATCAGCGGTGATGCTGGTGACCGGAGGCGCACACCCGAACGCGGTCTACGGCTTCGCTTCGTTGACCCTGCGCGATCAGCCGGGCTGTGTCTCGCGCGGCCGCAGGCCGTAATCGTCGATCCACCGCTGCAGCTCCGTATCGCCACCTGAGAGGTGGCGATGCACTTCGCGCCGAGCCAGTCGGTCGTAGTTCAGGTAGTCGAGGCAGGCGTTGGCGAGGGCCGTGTCGAGCGCCCGCAGGTCTGTCAGATCAAACGGAAAGTCGGATCCGTTGTAGACGCCGGCGAGAAAGCACACCAGTCGACGCGCCTGGCCCGTGAACGGATATTGACGTATCGCGTCCTCGATGAGAACAAGCGCGCTCATCGCGCGCTCCGTGATCGCCGAGACTTCAAGGTTGAGAGCATTCAGGCGCACCCGCTTGCCTGCCACGACCTCCTGCCACGCAAGCTGAAGTTCTTCGCGCTGACTTTCGAGGACGGTCAGCTTGACTTGGATGCGTATCTCTTCGGGCGAGGCGGTCGCCATGTGAAGACCCCTGAGTCGGCAACGTCACTGAACGGTACGTGTTCTCAGCCGACGGGCACTGTGAACGCATTGGCTCTCAACGGGAAGGGGGAATATCCGGTGCGTTCGGGCAGAAATGCCGCATAACGGGTGCCTATTGCCATCAAAGGGGCGGCTCCACACATCGGGCTGGAATTGACTGTCCTACGCCGGCCGGCTCGCATTGTGGACCATCGGGTCGTCCTGATGCCGTTGAATTGGCTGAACGGTACACGCCGTCGTTCGCGCCCCCGTGCGGGCGCTGGGTGTACCGCTTCGGCGGCCGGTCCGTGTGTCGGGCTTGGCGGGCGCGTGCCGCTCATCATGGGCGGCGACCGCTGGCACTTGCCGTCATGCGTACTCACTTCGCTCGAGAGTCGCTGCTGTCATGAAGCAGGAGGCGACGATCGACATCCCGCTGCACAGACAAGCGATCGGCACGCGGCGATGAGACGCTCGACGATGCGGTGCAGGCGGTGGTTCTTGCGTTGCAGACGTCCGTTCTCCTCTGTGGGAAATTTCGTCTCACCGATCTCGAACGCTTCACTCGGGATAGCATCGTCCGCCCGCTCGGGTCCGCCAGGGTTGCACGAGCGCGCGAGCGCGCCCTGGCAGACCGCGTGATTATTTGCTTCTGCGCTGATGTGGCGAAAGCCGGTGTCCACGCTCGGCCGAGGCTTCCGCAGGGTCGTTCACTCACTTCAAAGGCACTCTCGCTCGATGGCGGCCGGAACACCCTCGCGTCGCGATTCGCGACGTTGATCCGAAAATCCATCAGAGGAGATGTTCCATGAGCAACGCAAAACCCGCCTACCTCAACGTCCTCATCGTCGAGCAGTTCGAAACCGCGGCCGGCAAGACGGTGCGCAGCTGGACAAAGGTCGGCGTCGCCTTCCCGCATGCCGACGGCGGCGGCTTCAACATCGAGCTCAAGGCGTTCCCGCGTGACGGCAAGCTCGTTGTCCTGCCGCCGCAGGCGGACGAGCGATCCGCCCAAGCCGCCGAGCCACACGGCGCTGTCGCCGACGCGGCGTGTGCGACCAAAGCCCCCGCGGCGCGGGAACGCTCTCGCTGAGGCGCGCTGTTCAGCCACCCCGAGGGGCCGCACGGCCCCTCGATCTTGCGTGGGCTGTGCAAGCTGAGTCGGCGCATTTCGTTCTTTCCGCACCCTGTGGTCTTGAGAAGCTCGCGGTGATCGGCCGTTCCTGGGTGGGTATTATATTCTTTTTATTTCAATGACTTGCGAGTTTTGATGAGATTCGGTAGGGTTGCGGAAGTGCCTGGCGCGTGAACGAGAGAATGAGTCCAGACGGGGGGAGCCCTGCGTGACGGCCGCGGGGTCCAGGGGTGAGAGCCCAGACGTGCACCGATTGAGAGGCGGCGTGAGGCGGAGTTGCGGCCAATTCAGGCTCAGGGAGAGTGCAAAAGATGAATGCAACTCATCGCGAAATATCCTTTGCTGGCTCAAGAAGGGTGGAAGGTTGAACAAGGGGGGCTTTGATCTGCGGACATTTCCCTGGAGCCGGCCATACCGGTGCGAGCGCGGCTGCCGTTTGCTTTGCATTTGAACCGTGACCGGCGCCGTGTCCGTCCCACATTGCTCAACTCCAGCTTCCGACCTGCCCGAGACGGGTGCGTTGGTTCAAGTCCGCTCCCGACGATGGCTCGTTGAGGAAGTCATCGCCGCGCAGCAGCCCGGCGAGTCCGCTCGGGTGCGACTCGCCTGCGCCGACGATGACGCGCAGGGCCAGATCCTCGAGGTGTATTGGAACTACGAGCCGGATCGTCTGATCGTCGAAGAAGAGGGGTGGTCGGACCTCGCGGCGCGCGGCTTCGATTCGCCGCGCAGCTTTGCCGCATTCTTTCACACATTGCGCTGGAATTGCGTCACGGCGACCGATCCCAATCTCTTCCAGTCCCCCTTCCGCGCCGGCATCAAGATCGATGCGTATCAGATGGAGCCGCTGCGCAAGGCGTTGCGGTTGCCGCGGGTGACTCTCTTCATCGCCGACGATACGGGGCTCGGTAAGACGATCGAAGCGGGGCTGATTGCGCGGGAGCTGCTCCTGCGCAGGAAAGCCAAGGTGATCGTTGTCGCCACTCCGCCCTCGGTGCTCGAGCAGTGGAAGGCGGAGCTCGAGGAGCGCTTCGGGCTGGTGTTCGAGATTTTGGACCGTGCCTACCTTTCCGGAGTGCGCCGCGAGCGCGGCTTTGGCGTCAATCCTTGGCGCACACACAGCCGGTTCCTCATCTCGCATAACCTGCTGATCGATCCGGTCTATGCGGATCCATTGCGCGAGTGGCTGGGGCAGATATTGCCGGGTAGCCTCCTCATTCTCGATGAGGCACACCACGCCGCGCCCGCAAGCGGCGGCCGGTATGGCATCGAGACCCAATTCACCCGCGCCATCCGTGAACTTGCCCCCTGTTTCGAGCACCGTCTCTTCCTTTCGGCAACGCCGCACAATGGACACTCGAACAGCTTCTCGACGCTGCTTGAGCTGCTCGATCCCTACCGCTTTACCCGCGGTGTGAAGCTGCGTCCGAAGGCGCTTGAGGAGGTGATGGTACGGCGCCTGAAGGAGGACATCCGTGCCGTGCAGGGCGGGTTCCCCAAGCGGCAGATCGTGCGGATCGCGATCGAGGGTCTGGCGGAGGATGCTCCGGAACTTGCGCTCTCCCGCCTGCTTGATGAGTACCGCACACTGCGCGAGGAGCGATTCGCGCGCAGTTCCCGCCGTGCACAGACCGCGGCGGGACTCCTCATCGTCGGACTGCAGCAGCGGCTGCTGTCTTCGATCGAGGCGTTCGCGCGCAGTCTCAAGATTCATCGAGCCACGGTCGAGCGGCAGTGGGAGAAGGGACTCGCCCCCGTCGCAGTCGGTTCCCTCACCGATGCGGAGATGCTCTTTACACACGCTCCCGATGGCGACGATGAGCGTGCCGACCTCGCGGGCGATGCGGCCGAGACCGAGGAGGCCCGGGAAGTCGAAGCCACGAGCGCTGCGGCAGAGCGGGAGGCCTCACGCGATGAGGTTTCCTTGATGCTCTGGCGCCGGGAGCAGGATCTGCTCGAGCGGATGCAGCGCCTTGCCGAGGAGCATCGATCGGAGCCCGATGCCAAGGTGCGGTATCTCATCGACTGGATCCGCCAGTATCTGTGTCCCGGGTTACCCCCCTACGGCCAGGTACCGGCCTCTCCATCCGACTGGCTCGATCGCCGGGTGCTCATCTTTACGGAGAATCGCGAGGGCACCAAGCGCTACCTCAAGGCAGTTCTCGAGCAGGCGATTGCGGGCACGACGAGGGCCGATGAGCGCATCGAAGTGATCGATGGGTTAACCAGCGGCACGCGTCGCAAGGAGATTCAGCGGCGCTTCAACACGGATCCCGCCAAGGACCCGTTACGCATTCTGCTCGCCACTGATGCGGCGCGGGAGGGGTTGAACTTTCAGGCGCACTGTGCCGATCTCTTTCATTTCGATCTGCCCTGGAATCCGGGGCGCATCGAACAGCGCAATGGCCGCATCGACCGCAAGCTGCAGCCCGCCCCCGAGGTGCGCTGTCATTACTTCGTGCTGCCGCAGCGCGCGGAGGATCGAGTTCTCGATGTCCTGGTCCGCAAGACCGAGACGATCAAGCGCGAACTCGGCAGTCTCTCGAAAGTGATTGACGATGATATCGAACGGCGACTCGGCCACGGCATCCGGCATGCGCAGGTCGAGCAGCTTGCCCGGGAAATTGAAGTGGCGGATCTCGACGCCGAACGCAAGCGCGTGACCGACGAGGAACTCGAATCGGCGCGCGAGCGACGCGAGGGGCTCGAAGCGCAGATCGAGCGGTGTCGGGAACTCCTTGAGCGCTCGCGAGAGGCAACGCACTTTGAGGTCAAACCGTTTCGCGATGCGCTCTCATCCGCGTTGCAGATGCTCGGCGCCGCCCCACTCACGGAATCGACCGACGAGCACGGCCAGAGAGTCTATGCCTTTCCGCCGCTCGACCGGCGCGCGCACGCGGATCCCAGCTGGACCGCCACGCTCGATACGCTCCGTGCCCCCCGAAAGCCCAATCAAGCGCTGGCCGAGTGGCGCCGCGAGGCACCGATCCGCCCCGTGGTCTTCGAGGATGCCGGCGTGCTCACCGAGGAGACAGTGCACCTGCATCTCGATCAGCGGGTCGCACAGCGTCTGCTCGCGCGCTTTCGCGCCCAGGGCTTCGTGTACCACGACCTCTCACGCGCCTGCCTGGCACACAGTCGTGATGCCATACCGCGCGTGATCCTGCTCGGGCGGCTCTCACTCTATGGCCAGGGCGCCGAGCGGCTGCATGAGGAACTGGTGCCGGTCACGGCTCGATGGATCGAGCCTTCGCAGCGCAAGGGGTCGCTCGAGCCCTATGCGAGGGAGGCCGAGACGAGAACGTTGAAGCTGCTGGATGACGCGCTCGCCGCGAGTGAAGCCCGTGAGCCGGCCGTACAGGTGCGCGCGCGGCTGCTCGGCTCGGCGGCGCGCGACATCGAGGAGCTGCTGCCCCGACTCGAGCCCCGCGCACGCGAGTGGGCGGCCGCGGCGATCGAAAAGCTCAGCGAACGGGGGGAGCGTGAGGCGCGTGACTTGCGCGAGACGCTCGAGCGTCAGCGCGAGCGTGTGCAGGAGCGGCTCTCGAAAGCCGAAGAGAAGCCCTTCGAGCAGCTTACTCTCGGCTTCAACGAGGAGGAAAAGCGTCAGCTCGAGGCGGACGTGCGTGCCTGGCACCGCAGACTCGAGCAGTTCGAGCGCGATCTGGCACTGGAGCCGGAGCGGATTCGGGCGTTCTACGCGGTGAAGGCGACGCGCATCGAGCCGGTTGGGCTGGTGTATCTCTGGCCGGAGAGCAACTGAGGCCATGGCGCGACTCGATCCGGCGATTCTCGCGCACCTGGAATGGCTGGGGTTCGTCCGGCCGACGGGACTGGTCGTCTCGGCACCGGCGCTGGTGCGGGCGACGGCGATTCTCGGACAGCGCGATACCGAAGGCCAGCGGCTGCTGCGCGCCTGTCTTGCGGCGGATGTGAACGAAGTTCGGGAACCGCGGGCGCCGTACGGATCGAGGGACCGGGAAGCCGAGGTCAGCATTCAGGATTTCCGCACCTTCGCGGAACGGGTGCTCGAGTGGCGGTTCAGTCCGAAGGGCTATGCCGGCATTCCCGAGGCCCCTATTCCCTCGGAACTCGAAGTCACGTTCCCCGATGTCGGTGAAACCTTGCGGCCGGACTATGCGGTGCGCGAGCTCGATCCGCAAAACGGCGCCTCGCCCTGGCAACTCCTGGTGCAGGTGCTCCCGGACGGCCAGGACTTCGACCGCGAGAGCGCTGGCCGCCTTGCGCTCTCGCCGCACTCGCGAATGGAGCGGCTGTTGCGGCACACCGGGGTACCGGCAGGACTGCTTGTGAACGGCGCGGTGCTGCGCCTGATCTCCGCGCCCCGCCGAGAATCCTCAGGCTGGCTCGACTTCCGTGTGGCCGACATGGCGCAGCCGGCGGGCCGACCGATCTGCTCAGCGCTCCGATTGTTGCTGTGCGAGCAGCGCCTGCTCGCGGGCCATCCCTCGCAACGGCTCGCGGCGCTGCTCGCCGATAGCCGCAAGTTCCAGAACGAGGTCTCCGAGAAGCTCGCCGAGCAGGTGCTGCACGCGCTCTATGAGCTGCTGCGGGGCTTCCAGGCGGCCGATGACGCGTCGAAAGGCGAGCTGCTTCGATCGGTGCTCGCCGGGGACCGCGATGAGGTTTACCGAGGCCTTCTGACCGTCATTCTCCGCCTCGTCTTTCTGCTCTATGCCGAAGAGCGGGATATGTTGCCGGAGGATGAGACCTTCCTGCGCTTTTACTCGCTGGCCGGCCTGCACGAGCGGCTGCGCGAGGATGCCGCGCTTTATCCCGACACCCTGGATCAGCGGTATGGCGCCTGGGCGCAGCTCATCGCGCTCTTTCGCATGGTGCATGATGGCGCCGAGGCGGCGGGCATGCGACTGCCGCCGCGGCACGGGGTGCTCTTTGACCCCGATCGCTATCCCTTCCTCGAGGGGCGGCCGGCGGGTGAGGTTTATTCGAGGACGGAGCGGATCGAGCCGCCGCTCGTCCCCGACGGTACGGTGTTCCGGGCGCTCGAGAAGCTGCGCGTGCTGGATGGTGAGCAGATCTCCTACCGCGCGCTCGATGTCGAGCAGATCGGCTCGGTCTACGAGACCATGATGGGGTTTCGGCTCGAGATCGCCACCGGTCGGTCGGTCGCAATTAAGTCGCACAAGAAACAAGGTGCGCCGACGGCGCTCGATCTCGATGCGCTACTTACCGCAGCAGCCGGCGATCGCGCAAAGATGATCGAGCAGCGCACCGGGCGCAAGTTGACCGACCGAGTGAAGAAGGCTGTCAGTGCGGCGACCCGTCTCGATGAACTGCATGCCGCGTTGCAGCCGGTGATTGACTGTGCGGCAACGCCGGATCTCGTGCCGCGAGGCGCCATGGTGCTGCAGCCGAGCGAGGCACGGCGTCGCTCAGGCTCACACTACACTCCGCGCGAGTTGACGGCACCCATCGTGCAGACGACGCTCGATCCCATCCTCGACCGACTGCGGGGCGCGGAGGGTAAGCCGCCGCGTCCAGAGGCGATCCTCGAGCTCAAGGTCTGTGATCCCGCAATGGGCTCGGGGGCCTTCCTCGTTGAAGCCTGTCGGTACCTTGGCGATGCGCTGCTTGATTCCTGGCGCGCCTATGGCGAGATGCCCGCGATTCTGCCGGATGAGAACGAAGTCATCTTCGCGCAGCGAGTTGTCGCTCAGCGCTGTCTCTACGGCGTCGATCGAAATCCCGTGGCCGTGGATCTTGCGAAGATGTCTCTGTGGCTCGCAACCCTGGCCAAGGACCATCCGCTCACCTTCATCGACCATGCGCTCAGGCACGGGGATTCCCTGGTGGGGCTCACCCGTAAGCAGATCGAAAACTTCGACTGGGACACGACAAAGGTATACGAGAGTCGCTTCCGCGCCAGGCTTCGAGAACAGGTCACGCGAGTCGCAGCGCTGCGGCAACAGATTCGGGATGCGGATGAGACTGTGCCGGATGAGAGGCGGCGAGCCGTATGGGACGAGGCGCAGAGGGAACTCGGTCAGGTGCGTTTCTTCTCGGACCTCGCGGTTGCGGCTTTCTTCGATGCCGAGAATCCGAGGAAACGTCCCCTCAAACGCCTTGAGTACGTGGGAGCTATCGAGCGCCAGGGCTTGGATGAGCTCAGGAAAATGCTCGACGAGCGTCGGCACGCCGATCCACCACTCGCACCATTTCATTGGGAAATTGAGTTTCCGGAAGTGTTCGAGCGGGAGCTGCCGGGATTCGATGCCTTTGTCGGCAATCCACCGTTTGCCGGCAAGAACTCGGTCGCTGCGGGCAATGTGGCGGGATATCAGGACTGGCTACAAGATCTGCACACCGAGACTCATGGCAACGCGGATCTCGTCGCGCATTTCTTCCGCAGCGCATTTGATCTATTGCGAGCACGCGGGACGTTCGGCCTCATCGCCACTAACACCATTGCCCAAGGAGATACCCGCGCGAGCGGCCTGCGCTGGATCTGTAACCATGCGGGCGACATCTACGCCGCGCGCCGCCGAGTCAAGTGGCCCGGAATGGCTGCCGTCGTGGTGAGTGTGGTTCACGTAATGAAGGAGCACTTCGAGGGCGTCAGACGGCTCGATGGACATGAGGCTCCGAAGATCACCGCGTTTCTCTTTCATCGCGGCGGGAATGACGATCCTGCGAGATTGGCGGCGAACGCCGGAAAGAGCTTTCAGGGCAGCATCGTTCTCGGGATGGGATTCACCTTCGACGACACCGATACGAAGGGTGTCGCGACGCCGATTGCCGAAATGCAGCGACTCATTGCCCAGAACCCCCGCAATCAGGAGGTCATCTTTCCGTATATCGGTGGTGAGGAAGTCAATTCCGATCCGAAGCACGCCTATCACCGTTACGTCATTAACTTCGGCGAGAGGACGGAGGAAGGATGTCGCCGGATGTGGCCAGAGCTGATGAAGATAGTCGAGCAGAAAGTTAAGCCGGACAGGGTGGCTCTGCCGCCAAAAAACAACTGGAATCGAGACGTTGCGAAGCGGTGGTGGCAGTTCGGCGCGGACCGTATGGAATTACGCACCGCCATCGCCGGCCTGGAGCGGGTGCTGGTGATCTGTAGGCACCAACCAAACTGGGGCGTTTCATTTCTTCCCGCGGCATCGGTTTTTGCTGAGTCGCTGATTGTTTTCCCGTTCTCGCGCCATGCGTGCTTCTGTGCTCTCCAATCCCATCCGCACGAAATCTGGGCGCGCTTCTTCGGCTCTTCGATGAAGGACGATCTTCGATACACGCCCTCCGATTGCTTCGAGACCTTCCCGTTTCCAGGGAACTGGGAAGCTGATGCCGCACTCGAAGCGCCAGGGCGGAACTATTACGAATTCCGCGCTACCCTCATGATCCGCAACAACGAGGGGCTCACGAAGACGTACAATCGCTTCCACGATCCGGACGAGCGCGATCGCGATATCTTGAAGCTCCGCGAGCTACACGCCGCGATGGATCGCGCGGCGCTGGATGCATACGGCTGGACGGATATTTCGACCCACTGCGAGTTCCTGCTCGACTATGAAATCGACGAAGAAGAGTGGGGCGATAAGAAGAAGCCGTATCGATATCGCTGGCCTGACGACGTGCGGGACGAGGTGCTCGCGCGCCTCCTCGAACTGAATGCCGAGCGTGCCCGGGCGGAAGCGCTTGCCGGGGATGCGGGCCGGAAGCGCGGCAAACGGGGAGCGAAGGCGACTCGAGCGGCAAACCCGACGAAGGATTTTTTCTCATGACCACCTCTGTTGATGTCCGGGCGCGGCTCGTTGATGCGCTCGGGCTTGATCTTGTGGGACCGCGCGCGGGGCATGCGCTCGCTGCGGAACGTCTGCCCGGGTGGCAACGACCCTCGAACTGGTATTTGACCGGATTTCTGATTCCGTCCGGCACAGCCCCGGAAAAGGCAGCCGATGAGGACGAGAATGAGGATTTCGATCTCGTTCCTGAATCCGCGGGTCTTCCCGAGGAATCGAACGAAGAGCGTAAGACGGCGAAGAAGGGCTACTTTCCGTCTTCGATGGGATTGAGCTTTCTCGTCCCGAAGGACACCCGCGAGCTTTCGGTCACGGTGCGGTGGGGCGACTACACGCCGACGGAAACCGTGGACGAGGACGGCAAGACGATTCCGATCTGGCAGCGAACGGCACGTGAGGTGACAGTTCCACTCATTCTCACGGGCGCCCCGGATGCGCCACCCCATGCAGTGCCGGACTCGGGCGGTCTTGAGCTGCAAGTGGTCGAACGCACCATGACCGCGGGTGAGCTCCTCTCTCGGCTGCCCCCCGGTACGCGCTCGGTGTCGATCTTCCTCGTCAATCGACGCACGCCCGATGAGAGCCAACCCGACTGCGCCTATGCCTTCCAGGCGGAGATCGAAGCACGGAGCGAACAACCGTTCGTTCCGCGGCCCGATCTTCGCGGGGCGCTGGCGTCGGAGTGGGACGAGCGGGTCGCGGATCTGCATTATGCGGATACCCCGGAATATGCCACCGGACACGGAGTTTCGGCGGAGTGGGACTTGTCGGGTGGCGCCTGTCACGTGCTGCGCACAGCGTGGATTCCGGTCGCCGCGGTCGAGAAGACCGAGACGGTCGATGTTCGGGGCGTTGAGCTTTCCATGGATGCCTTGGGAGCGATCGCCGCCGGATCGGCGGTGACCGCGGCGCTGGCACCGATGGTGTCGCAGTACCGCGAGTGGATCGAGCAACAGCGCACCGGCATCCATTCCCGACCGGACAGCTATCGGGAGACGGCCGAAGAACTGCTGCGGCTGGCTGGCGTTGCCGCAAATCGCATCGAGCACGGCATCACTGCGCTGGCGGCGGATGCCGATGCGCTCGAGGCATTCCGAGTGGCCAACCGGGCGGTAGCGCGCGCGCTGCGCCAGAGGCTTAAGCTCGAGAACCCCGGCTGGCGCGTCTTCCAGCTCGCCTTCTTGCTCCTCAATCTCCCCGGTCTCATCGACCCGACGGATCCAAACCGGGATACGGTGGATCTGCTTTTCTTTCCCACGGGCGGCGGCAAGACCGAGGCCTATCTCGGCCTCGCAGCCTTCGCGATGGTGCTGCGCCGATTGCGCCATCCTGGTGACCAGGGCTTGGCGGGCGCCGGGGTGAGCGTGATCATGCGCTATACGCTGCGGCTCCTGACCCTCGATCAGCTCGGCCGTGCCGCAGGGCTTGTCTGTGCACTCGAGCTCGAGCGCGAGGCGAATCCCGCCCGCTATGGCACCTGGCCGTTCGAGATCGGGCTCTGGGTGGGCAAGGCCGCAACCCCGAACGTTCTTGGGCATAAGGGCGACAAGCGGACGGACACGGCGCGGGCCAAGGTCCGTCAGTTCGCCGCCGATCCCAAGGGCAAGCCCGTGCCGATTCCGCTCGAGAACTGCCCCTGGTGCGGGACGCGTTTCGGGGCGAGTTCCTTCGCGCTGCTACCCAACAGCGACCAACCGCGCGACCTGCGCATCGTCTGTGCGAACTTCGAGTGCGATTTCGCTCGCGACCGGGCACTCCCGATCGTCGCGGTGGATGAGCCGCTCTATCGGAGACTCCCGGCCTTCCTGATCGCGACGGTCGATAAGTTCGCCTCTCTGCCCTGGGTGGGTGAATCCGGACTGCTGCTCGGTGGCGCCGAGCGGCATGACGCCAACGGCTTTTACGGGCCTGCCGATCCGGGTCAGGGTAAGCGCCTTGCAACGCCTCTGCCGCCGCCAGATCTCGTGATCCAGGACGAGTTGCATCTCATTTCAGGCCCCCTCGGCACCATGGCGGGACTCTATGAGACCGCGATCGAAGCGCTCGCCCTGCGCACCCTCGACGGCCGCGCCGTTCGACCAAAGATCGTGGCCTCGACCGCTACGGTGCGTCGCGCGCAGGATCAGATCCAGGCGCTCTTCGGTCGGGCTCTTACGCAGATCTTTCCGCCCCCGGGCCCGGATCGACGGGACACATTCTTCGCCCACATCCGTCCGGCGACGGAAGTGTCCCCGCGGCTCTACCTCGGTATTGCCGCCCAAGGACGCAACCCCAAGGTCGTGATGCGCCGCACCGTGCTCGCCCTGATGGGGGCCGCCGAGCGCAGCTATCGGGAGGCGGGCGGGCACAAAAACCCGGCCAATCCGGCCGACCCTTACATGACCGTGCTCGGCTATTTCAATGCACTGCGCGAGCTCGGGAGTGCCCGCCGCATCTTGGAGGAGGAAGTCCAGAACACCCTGAGGGGCTACGGGGTGCGCAAGCGCATCGGCGAGGCGACGGGCCTTTTTTCTGACCGAAAGACGTTCTCCGAAGTGCTCGAGCTCACCTCCCGAGTCTCGACCGACAAGGTCGCTGAAGCGCGGCGCCGCCTTGAGGTCGCGTACGATAAGATCGACCAGCGCGTGGATTGCGCCATCGCGACCAACATGATCTCGGTCGGCCTCGACATTCCGCGCCTCGGCCTCATGGTCGTGGTCGGGCAGCCGAAGACGCATGCCGAGTACATCCAGGCGACGAGCCGCGTCGGTCGCGACGATCGGCGTCCAGGGCTGGTCGTCACCTTGCTCAATATCCACAAGCCGCGCGATCGCTCCCATTACGAGCGCTTCCGCCACTATCACGAAACGTTCTACCGGTCCGTCGAGGCAGGGAGCGTGACTCCCTTCTCCGCGCGCGCGCTCGATCGCGGATTTGCCGGCGCTTTGGTTGCCTTCGCCCGCCACGCCGAAGCCTCTCTGACGCCCCCGCGGGGGGCCGAGCAGATCGGCAGCGTTCGGGCAGATCTCGAGCGCCGGCTGCTTGAGACCTTCCTCACCCGGGTCCGCGAGCAGCCTCTCGCGGATGAGGCCGAGCGGGAGGAGCGTCTGCGGAGCGTACAGAATCGCATCGTCGATCTGCTGGACGCCTGGCAGACGGTTTTTGAGGACTATCGCAAGGTTGGTGTGGCGATGCAGTACCAGCGCTACGAGCTGCCGCAGCCGAAGCCCTTGCTGCGCGACATGCTCGAGACGGAATTTGAATCCCCGAGCCACCGGAAATTCCGAGTGAACCGCTCGTTGCGAGATGTCGAGCCCGAGGTCAATCTCTACCTCAAAGACCTCGCCGGAACCGAAGTGGAGGATGGCGAATGAGCCGCAAAGCGCACGGTCAGTTGCGGCGCGGCCAGGTCATTACGACCTATGGGCCGGGTGCACTCATCGATCTGCCGAAACATTCGGCGATCGTCGGAGGCCTCGATACGTGGCCCAAACCCCATGAGCTCGAGGAGATCGTGGAGGCGCGCCTCGCGCAAAAACTTGCGCTCATGACGGGTGTCGTGACCCCAAGACTCTACGCCCCGCCGGCTGAATCGAGCGACCCGCGTGAAGCGATCCGCGGCATCGGTGCGTGGCGCTTTCCGGAGTGGTTTGTGGTTCAGGATGAGGGCCGAGGTGAAGATCGGTCGCGCTCACGGCGGCTCGTGCACCGTAAGGCACTCGATGCGAAGGGGCGGTTTGAGGGGCGCGCCGTCGTCGCGACCCGTTTCGTGCGCGCCTGCGTACGAGGGCACGTCGATGATATTGACTGGCGTTTCTTTGTTCACGGCGCGCAGGGGGCGCCTTGTCTGCGGCAGCTCTGGCTCGATGAACGTGGGACGAGCGGCGATCTCGCGGACCTGGTCGTACGGTGCGAGTGCGGGCGGCAGAGAAGTCTGTACGAGGCCACGCAGCTTGAACTGAAGCCGCTCGGGACGTGCCGCGGGGCGCGTCCCTGGCTCGGACGGAACACCAACGAAGACTGCGACCAGCCGAGCCGATTGCTCGTGCGGACGGCATCGAACGCCTACTTCCCGCAGGTCATGAGTGCGTTGTCCTTGCCGGATCGCGGGAGCGCGATTGAACTCATGATCAGCGAGCTGTGGGACGATCTGCAGATCGTCGAGGACAGTTCCGATCTAAAAACGCTTAAGAAGAAGCCAAAGCTTGCGGCCTCGCTCGCGGCATTCGCCGATGACGAGATCCTTGCGGCCATTCGGGCCAAGAAGCAGGGATCCGCCGAAGAACGGCCGGTCAAGCTGGTCGAACTCGAAGCCCTGCTCGCAGCCCCGGAGGGCTTTGGCGACGATGTGCCGATCGACCCCAACTTTCACGCGCGCCGGCTGCCGGAGCGGCATTGGCGCCGGACGGAGCGCTCGGAGGGGATTGAGGCGGTAATTCAGCTTCACCGGCTGCGTGAGGTGCTCGCGCTCGTCGGGTTCACACGGCTCGAAGCCGTGATGCCCGACATTAACGGTGAATATGAGACCGACGTCGAAAGAGCGCAGATCGCGATAGAGCCGACGTGGTTTCCGGCGACCGAGAACCGTGGAGAAGGGGTCTTCGTGCAGTTCAAGTCAGCGGCGGTGGCGTTGTGGCTCGAGCGGCCGGAAGTGCGCAAGCGTCTCGAGGGACTCGCCAAGGGACATGCGCGCTGGGCGGATGAACGCAAGAACAAGCGGCTGTTCCCCGGCGGTCCGTACGTGCTCCTGCACACGTTATCGCATCTGCTCATCCAGTCGCTCTCGCTGCGCTGCGGATATCCGGCAAGCTCTTTGCGCGAACGCATCTATGTCGATCCCAAGGATCAGCGTTACGGGATCCTCCTCTACACGGCCAGCTCCGATGCCGAGGGTACGCTCGGCGGACTGGTGCAGCAGGCGCGTCACTTCGAGGAGCATCTGGCGCACGCGCTTCGCACGGCGGCGCTGTGCTCAAACGATCCTGTCTGCGCGCAGCACGCCCCGGGCACTAGCATGGAGGGACGCTGGCTGCATGGGGCCGCGTGCCACGGTTGCGCACTGGTGGCTGAAACCTGCTGCGAGATGCGCAATGATTATCTCGATCGTGCGCTCGTGGTTCCAGTACTCGGGGTGCCGGGGGCTGCGTTTTTCCGGGGCATCGAGTGATCGAAGCGATCCTGGATTTGCCGCCGCATGTACGTGAACGCCTGGCGGCGGCGCTGGAGAGCGGATTGTTGTCCGGCTCTGCGACCGCTACAGCCCTGCAGTCGGTGCTCGGAGATACGGAATGGGCGGCGCGGGCCTCGAAGGTGCTCAGAGAATTTGCAGCGTTCACGGAATCGAGCGCAGCGATTGCGGCATGGATCCGTAGCCTCGGCAAGGCGGAGGCCCGATCGCCGCGGGCGGACCTCGTCTGGTCAGGTCCCGAAGTGTCTGGCGTACATGCCCGGTCGACCCGGCGGGTGTACGAAGAAGTGATCGGGGTCGCCGAACGTTCGCTCTGGATCAGCACCTACGCCTTCTTCGATGGCCCCAAAGCCTTCGAGACGTTAGCGCGCCGGATGGACGCAATACCGGGAATACGCGCCACGCTGCTTCTCAATTTGCAGCGAAAGAACGGCGACAAAACCAGTTCCGATCAACTCGTGCGACGCTTTGCCGAGCGATTTTGGACGGTTGAGTGGCCCGGCACGTCACGTCCGCGCATCTACTTTGATCCGCGGGCGCTCGAGCTCGATGGTCCGGGCGCCGTGCTTCATGCCAAGGCGGTGGTCGTCGACGAGGAAGCGGTCTTCGTCACATCGGCGAATCTCACAGAAGCCGCGCTCGACCGAAATATCGAACTCGGACTTCTGATTCGGGATCGCACGTTAGCGGCGAGCATCTCCTCTCATTTTCAGGGGTTGATCGAGCGAAGTCTGCTTGCGCCATTGCCGCAGACATAACGTGTCAACGAACAGTATCCGTGTCAAAACGCAAAGCGCTGGGCGGAGGAGTTTCATGGAGAGCGCCGGCTATTCAGAATCAATGCAAAGACATCGAACGACCTGGGAGTGAAAACCAAAATGTCGAGCCTCCAAAACGTGCGACTTCAACGGTTTAAGCGGATAAGAGACGCCGCCTTCGACTTGCGCCGGGTGAACGTACTGGTCGGCGGGAACAATGCGGGCAAGAGCAGCATCATCCAGGGATTACACTTTGGTATTGGTCTTCTGCAATCGATAGCGCTCGCTGACAAATCTTTGAACGCAACTTCGGCAGACACTCTTTCCACAAGCCTAAATCCGAATCAACTGATCTATTCACCTTCCGAAGACGTTTATGCGCTTGGCCCTGACGGGCG
>JAPTUI010000472.1 GCA_028067895.1 Pseudomonadota bacterium
AATAGGTTTGCTGCGCAAGTCTTTGGAAAAGAATGAATTTTGGAGCGGGAAACGAGGCTCGAACTCGCGACCTCAACCTTGGCAAGGTTGCGCTCTACCAACTGAGCTATTCCCGCACCGCAAGGCGAGCGCGCATTTTAGGGGCCCGCCGGACGAAGTCAAGGCATCTGCGTCATTGCGTGAGCTCGGGCCAGGCTGCGCGCAGGTATGCGACCATCGAGACCAGCGTCGCGGCGGCCGCGAGCTCGGTCATCAGCACGCCCGAGGAGTAGATCGGCAGCCCGTGGATCGGCAGCCGGTAGAGCATCATCGAGAGCCCGACGATCTGCAGCACGGTCTTGACCTTGCCGAGCTGCGACACGGCGACCTTGCGCCGCGCCCCGATCTCGGCCATCCACTCGCGCAGCGCCGAGATGGTGATCTCGCGCCCGATGATGACCACGGCGGTGAGCACGATCAGCGGCCGGGTATCGCGGCTCACCAGCAGCACCAGCGCTGCGGCCACGATCAGCTTGTCGGCCACCGGGTCCAGAAACGCCCCCAGCCGCGAAGTCTGCCCGAGCCGGCGCGCAAAGTAGCCGTCGAGCGAATCGGTGATGCCCGCCGCGGCGAACAGCAGACCCGAGGCCGGAGACGCCCAGTGGTACGGGAGCATGAACAGCAGCACGATGAGCGGGATCGCTCCAATGCGCAGCCACGTCAGCGTATTCGGCACGTTCCAGGGCATTCGCAGCTCATGATCCGGGATGCAGATGATCATAAAGGGTGCGGGCGAGGCTTGCTCCAATTCCGTTCACCTGGGCCAGATCGGCGACCCCGGCGCGCAGCACCCCCTGCAGCCCCCCGAAATGCGTCAGCAGCGCTCGCCGCTTGGCCGGACCGAGGCCGGGGATGGTCTCGAGCACCGACTCGGTGTACCGGCGAGCCCGTTTGCGGCGATGTCCGGTGATCGCAAACCGGTGCGCCTCGTCGCGGATGCGCTGGATCAGGCGCGAGGCCGGGGAATGCGCCGCCGGAATGCGCGCCGCGGGCTCCCCGTAGACGAACAATCGCTCCTGGCCGGGCCTGCGGTCCGGTCCCTTGGCCACCCCTACCAGCGCCACACCCGAGACGCCGAGGGCGGTGAGCTCCGCATGAACGCCCTCGATCTGGCCCAGACCGCCGTCGATCAGCAGCAGATCGGGTGCCGGGACCTCCTCGCTGCGCACCCGCGTATAGCGGCGCTTGAGCGCCTGGCGCAGCGCCCCGTAATCATCCCCCGGGGTAATGCCCGTGATATTGAAGCGCCGGTACTCCTTCTTCAGCGGGCCCTCGGGCCCGAACACGACGCAGGACGCCACGGTGCCCTCCCCGCCGGTGTGGCTGATGTCGAAGCACTCCATCCGGGCCGGCGGTGCCGGCAGATCGAGCTCATGGGCGAGCGCTGCGAGCATTTCCTCCATGCCCTGGCGGCGCGCCAGGCGCATCCTCAGAGCCTGCTCGGCGTTCTCGTGGGCCATCTCCACCCAGCGTGCACCCAGGCCACGGGCCGGGCAGCGCACCTCGAGCGCATGACCGGCTCGCTCGGCGAGCGCCTCGGCGAGCGCCTCGGCATCCTCGAGCCGCCGCCCGACCAGCACCTCCGGTGGCGGCTCGTGATGGGCGTAGTACTGCATCAGAAAGGACGACAGCGCCTCCTCGGGCTCGGCAAATGCCGCCCGCGGAAAACTGCTCGTCGTGCCGAGGTTGCGCCCGCCGCGCACCAGCAGGGTGCTCACCGCGTACTCGCCGGGCTCCCCGGCGATCGCGAAGATATCGACGTCGCGCTCGTTCTCGGCCGTGACCACCTGCTGCGCCTGGATCTCGCGCAGCGCCGCCAGCTGATCGCGCAGCTGCGCAGCCCGCTCGTACTCGAGCTGCTCGGCGGCCGCCTGCATGCGGATGCGCAGCAGCGTATTGACCTCGTCACTGCGTCCCTCGAGCACCTTCACCGCTGCCTCGATGTCCTGCGCGTAAGCCTCGGGACTGATCAGCCCGACGCACGGCCCGGAACAGCGCCCGATCTGGTGCTGCAGGCACGGCCGGCTGCGATGCGCGAAGAAGCTGTCGCGGCAGTTGCGGATGCGAAAGAGCTTCTGCAGCTGATTGAGCGTCTCACGCACCGCCGTGCTGCTCGGGAACGGTCCGAAATAGCGCGCCCCGGGGGCGCGCGCCCCGCGATACAGCGACAGACGCGGAAACGCGTGACCGGTGCCGAGCAGGATGTACGGGTAGCTCTTGTCATCGCGCAGCACCACGTTGAAGCGCGGCCGGTGCGCCTTGATCAGGTTGAACTCGAGCAGCAGCGCCTCGGTCTCCGAGTGCGTGACCGTGACCTCCATGTCGGCGATGAGCTGCACCAGCGCCTGAACCTTGGGGCTGACGTTGCCGGCATTGAAGTAGCTGCCGACCCGGTCCTTCAGGCTCCTCGCCTTACCGACGTAGAGCAGCTCGTGGCGGCGATCGAACATGCGGTAGACGCCCGGCCGCCGAGGCAGCGCGGCGACGAAGGACTTGGCGTCGAAGGCGGCGTTCACCCGCCCATTTTAAACGCCCGCGAGCGTGCACGCGCGGGCAACCACGCGCTGGAACATCGGGGCGGTCAGCCGGCGGGTCGAGGTGTTGTATCGGCTGCAGTGATAGGAGTCGAGCAGAACCCGCCCGTCCTCGAGCGGATGCTCGCGGCCATGCCCGAACGGGAATGTCGAGGGCTTCAGGCCCAAGGCGCGCAGAAACGCCTCGTGGGCGATGCGCCCAAGGGCGAGCACCACGCGCACGTGCCGGAGGCTCGCCAGCTCCGAGCCGAGATACGCGTTGCACGTGCGGATCTCCACCGGGGTCGGCTTGTTCTGCGGCGGCACGCACTTGACCGAATTGATAATGCGCGTGCGCAGCAGCTTCAGCGCATCCTCGCGCGTCTCGGACTGCGGCCGGCTCGCCAGCCCCGCCTCGTAGAGCGTCTGGTACAGCAGGATGCCGGCGTAATCACCGGTGAACGGGCGACCGGTGCGGTTCGCCCCGTGCAGACCTGGGGCGAGGCCGACGATC